>JBILYL010000330.1:0-3199 GCA_044377775.1 Bacteroidia bacterium | reverse complement strand
ACGCATGATGTTTGTCAACTCCTAACCGCATCAGGTTTTTCCTTTTGCGTTCTATCTTTTTCCAATCATGCCATATACAATAGCGTAAACGATTGCGCAACCAACTATTGGAAATTTCACATCATCAGCCCCCGGAAGATCGGAAATTCATACCTCCCTTTTAAACGGTGGAAAGCTCTTTAAAATTAATATCTTTAGGCAATATTTGCTGGGGGCAATTTTTTTCGATCAAATGGGGTCTCGCTTGGCGATATTTCCAATTAGAACAAGAGTGAACCTTGAACTAATCACATTTAAAAATGACTCTAATCATAATTTCTCTCATATTTCTAATCTACCTTCGTATAATATAAATTATAATGAACCAAACACATATTCACTTATTAATTACCCATCTTCGCATTTGGGGTTCAATTTTGGGTGGACTTGTTCTTGCTCATGGCCTTTGGTCAAAGAGTTATCAAACAAATATTGCTTCGTACAACCTTTTATTATTTCTTCAATTGGAGCTACTATTGCCTTCGTGACTGGTGAAGGTGCGGAATAAGGAGTTGAAAACATTCAAGGTATTGTTGAAGCAACGATTAAACAACACGAAGAATTTGCACTATTTGCTTTAATATCATTAATCATCTTGGGAGTTGCATCCTTATTAGGTATGTTCCTGACTTTGAGGAAATCTTCATTGTCAAGAACAGTAGCATTTGTTATTTTATTTATATCACTCATTAGTTTTAGTCTGGTTGCAAGAACAGGTTATCTGGGTGGTCAAATCAGACATACCGAAATTTCAAATGGTGTGACAACTACGAATGAGAATTCGGAAAATGAAAATGACGATTAGATTGTGCTTCAATGCAATAACATATAATATTAATACTCAAAATAATTGATGACTTCTATAAAACATTTTTCAGAAATAAACATAAAAGACATTTCAAGTGTTGGTGGTAAAAATGCTTCACTGGGTGAAATGTATTCATCACTTTCAACCAAAGGAATATTAGTGCCTGAAGGTTTTGCAGTTACCGCTGAAGGGTACAGGCAATTTTTAAATGAAAATAAACTCAGCCCAATTTTAACTAGTTTATTGGAAGAAATAGACGTTAAAACGTTTAACAATCTCTCCTCTATTGCCCTACAAATAAGAACAAAGATTATGGAATCTACATTTCCTAAATCATTGGTAAAAGAAATTATTGAAGCTTATCAATTGTTGGTAAAAAATTCAGGAGAAGAGAAAACATTTGCCGTAAGGAGCAGTGCAACAGCAGAAGATTTACCTAATGCAAGTTTTGCTGGTCAGCAAGAAACATATCTAAACGTAAACGGAGAAATAAATTTAATTAAAGCATGCCATCGATGCTATGCGTCATTGTTTACAGACAGAGCCATAAAGTATCGCTCCGATAATGGTTTTAATCATATGAAAGTTGCTTTGTCTATTGGAGTTCAAACAATGATTCGCTCAGACTTAGCAAGTTCAGGAGTAATGTTTACAATCGATCCGGATACAGGATTCGATAAGGTTGTACTGATTTCAGGTGCATGGGGACTTGGAGAAAATGTTGTTCAAGGAACAATTAATACTGATGAATTTTTAGTTTATAAACCTTTTTTGGACAAGGTGAAAAATCCAATCATAGCACATAAGCTGGGTAGTAAAATCAAAACAATGGTGTATTCTAAGTTAAATACTGATGAGATCACTAAACCAGAAGATGCATTAATAAACATAGATACTACTGAAATCAAAAGAAATGAATATGTTTTAACGGATGAGGAGATAATCCGACTTTCAAAATGGGCATGCATTATTCAAGAGCATTACAAATGCAATATGGATATTGAATGGGCGAAAGACGGACAGAATGGGAAATTGTACATTGTACAGGCTAGACCTGAAACAGTTCATAGCAATAAAAAAAATAGCGATTACAAACAATACACCTTGTTAGAAAAGGGAGATAAATTATGCTCCGGAGCAGGATTAGGAAATAAAATTGTGTCAGGCAAAGCAAGAATTTTGCATTCGCCTTCTGAAATTTCAAAATTAGCCAAAGATGAAATATTGGTTACAGAACGAACAGATCCAGATTGGGATCCTGTATTAAAAAAAGCTGCAGCAATCATTACCGATCAAGGCGGAAGAACCTCACATGCTGCTATTGTGGCTCGAGAAGTAGGGGCTATTGCTGTTGTAGGAACAGGTAATGGAACTCAGAGAATTAAGGACGGTCAAATTATAACAGTTTCGACTGCAAAAGGAAATACTGGGGATGTATATAATGGTGCATTAAAATGGGATGAAAAGACAATTGATATTTCATCCGTTCCCAAAACAAAAACAAAGGTAATGCTCATTCTCGCCCACCCGGATGAAGCCTTTGGATACTCTCAATTACCAAACGATGGTGTTGGATTGATGCGAATGGAGTTTATAATAAGCAACTCTATTGGCATTCATCCTATGGCATTAAAACATTTTAACACAATAAATGATTTAAAAGCAAAAACAAAAATAGAAAGTCTAACAAACCTTTATAAAAACAAGGAAGAATTCTTCATAAATAAATTGGCTGAATCAACTGCAAAAATCGCTGCCGCATTTTATCCAAAGGAAGTAATCGTTCGAATGAGTGATTTCAAATCAAATGAATATGCGAACTTAATTGGTGGCCAACAATTTGAACCCAATGAAGAAAACCCGATGATTGGTTTCAGAGGTGCGTCAAGGTATTATCATCCAATGTATAAGGATGCTTTTGAAATGGAATGCAAAGCAATGAAAGTGGTAAGAGATGAAATGGGATTTACCAATGTGAAATTAATGATTCCATTTTGCAGAACTATTTCAGAAGCAGAAAAGGTGATTGCTGTTTTAAAAGCATGCGGATTAAAAAGGAATGAAAATGGACTGGAATTGTATGTGATGATCGAAATACCTAGCAATGCATTGCTGGCAGAGGAATTTGCTAAACACTTTGATGGTTTCTCCATAGGGTCAAACGATTTAACACAACTTACTTTAGGAGCTGACAGAGATTCAGAATTATTAAGTGAAATTTTTAGTCCATTCGATCCTGCTGTTATGCAACTTATTGAAATGACATTAACCAAATCAAAAAAAACAAAAACACATACAGGACTCTGCGGACAAGCCCCTAGCGATTATCCTGAATATGCAAAGTTTCTCGTC
>JBILYL010000329.1:0-3221 GCA_044377775.1 Bacteroidia bacterium | reverse complement strand
ATAAACGCCCAATAAACATTCAATTCCCGAATGTCGCGATGGATCATCAAAAATATACTGGACATAATTCACGTAGATATAATCCGATATGACCACTTTTTTAAACAAGCCACCCAATATCAGATACAAACCTTTCGCGATGTCTTCTTTTGTAATAAAAATATCTTTTCTGATCTGCGGAATAAAGTCTGAAGCTCTTACAATCGGACCCATAACCAGTTTTGGAAAAAAGGATAAAAAGAAACAATAATCCAAAAAACTGGAAACAGGCTTGAATTTCCCTCGGTAAACATCAATTGTATAACTCAGGTTTTCGAATGTGTAAAATGAAATTCCGATCGGGAGAATAAGTTTCAAAGGCTTTACTTGTCCTAGCTCCAGATCGTTTATGATCTCAATAAAAAAGTCGGTGTATTTGAAATAGAACAGTAATCCTAAATTTATTATGATACTAAAGATCAGAATTGCATTTTTCCGGCCTTTTGTTTTTGCTGTATAGATCCAGTTAGATAAATTAAAATCCACAACCGCTGAGAGCAGAATAAATCCAAAATAAAACCCGCAGGCTTTATAAAAGAAATAAAGCGAAAAGACGGTAAAATAAACAACGCGTAACAATTTTCGTTTGTAAAGGAATTGATAGCCTAATAAGAAAACACAAAAGAAAAACAGAAAGAAACCACTATTGAACAATAACGGATCTTTCGAGTTGTAAGTCAACTGCGAAATTAATTTGTCGGTATCGAAATGAAAGTCAAACATTAATTTTCAATTCTATTTTTTAGATTTCTTATATTTTTCATATCCACTCATCAGGGCAGTATAAAACAAATCGCCCTGAATCTGATATCCTTTTCCACTGAAATGTACGCGATCTTTGGCCGTAAGCTTCATTGCATACCACTTTCCCATCGATCCGAATCCACCCATAACTTCATATAGATCCCAATAGGCAACATTGTGCTTCAGGCAATAATCGACAACCGTTTCTCTTGCTATTTTCATATCCGGATTTTTCACTCTTCCATTTCGGGTTTTCCTGTATGAATCGGGAGGAGTAGTGATTAAAACAACAGCATTCGGATTGGTATATTTGACACTAACAACGAGAGAATCGATGCTTCTGTAAAAAAAATCCTTATCAAAGCCTCTTGAAAAAGCTTCATTGGTACCCAAAGAAATGATTACCAAGTCGGAACTTAAATAAGAAAGTTGCTGGGTGAAATATTTCGACATCACATAATGTCTGTATTCAGCACCATTCACCCCGATCATATTGTATAAAATGCCAGATGAATCGTTTTCCAATAACATTCCATAGATACGTGTTGCCTTGGAGCTTATCGTATCAGAACGT
This sequence comes from Bacteroidia bacterium, assembly GCA_044377775.1. GTDB lineage: Bacteria > Bacteroidota > Bacteroidia > 2-12-FULL-35-15 > 2-12-FULL-35-15 > 2-12-FULL-35-15. The sequence goes on along the minus strand of JBILYL010000329.1, from coordinate 1,864 downwards.
TTGTTACGCAGATAGATCTGTCGTACAGGTTTATCGAACTTCAATTCAGATACAAATTGATCGGTGGATTTATCTGTAGGCTTGAACAATCCTCTCTCACAATTAGATTCATCACAAATACTGATGTCGAAATTATTCAATCCTTTTTCATGGAATAAGGTGAATTTTGTAAAGCTATAACCCAGTTTCGGCTGATCCTTCACCATCAGATTGATTTCAGCAAGCGAGTCGTTCGTTTCAATTGTAAATCCGCTTATTCCGATTGGTAAGGGTTTGTCATAAAAAACGTTGCGTTTATAATTCCAGGGAACATTGGTCGTTGTTTTGTAAGAAGTGGGCTCATTGCTTTTTGCGGAGCGGTATGGAAACACTAAGCCCCTTCCTGCATTTCCGAATTTCAATTGAAGTTTTTGACGCATCGCTCCCGACAAATGATCGGCCTGAATGTGTGAATCGCCAATGTGAGCAACATTTACACGTGTAATTTTTTTCTGCTCCAACAAATAAAGTTTTTCATAGAAAGAGGCCATTGAAGTGCTATCATTCTCAATGCGATTGATCTCCTTTTTTATAAAAGTATATTGTTTGTATGCTGTAGAGTCAATTGTCTGCGCAGTACTTTTCTCCAACTTCATCAGAAAGCAAGATAAAAACAGAGGCAGCAGTATCGAAAATTTATTCTTCATTTTATTTTTTTAAAGTATCTGTTTCTATTGTCACTTTTACCTCTTCCGACTTTTGTGGCAATGAAAGTGTTCGTTGTTTCTTATTATAATCGGTGTACTCACTGATCAATTTGCTGAATAATAATTTACCAACTTTGCGTGCACCTTTAAAATTAAAGTGTGTATAATCTCTGTTAGCGAAAGCGGTATCCCCTTCCACCCACTTTACCATTGATCCGTATCCGCCCATCGCATCGTATAAACTCCAAAATGCTAACTTATTATCTTTTGCCATTCGTTTTTGTGCTTCCACCAAAATAGGAACACTTGGATCAGTTTGATAAACACCATCTTTCCGATAGCTTTTATCACCCACACTGATCAATAAAATACTTGCGTTTGGAAAACTGGCTTTGATGTGTTTGATGACAACATTCATTCCTCTTTCGTACCACGAAAATTCGGTAACAGTTGGATCTACGGCATTTAAACCATATTCCAGTATAATTAAATCATAATCCAGACAGTAGTTTGTGGCGCTATAAATAGTTTGTTTCACTTTTTGAATCGGCAATCCTGAGTTTCCTCTAAAGGAAAAATTGTCGACAAATACGCCACTGTCACTTTCCATACTGAAGCCATATATATCGACAGGCGTTTTACATTGAAATCGGGCATTTACCTGCTGCGCAGATGTATTCAATACCAATTGATTGACGGGATTCGTTCCGCTTAATTTGTAGCGGTTACCATTAATGATCACAAAATTTTCGCCTTCACTTTTACCGTAAAGTAATTTTGTTTCATAGAACCGATTCAGATGTTTTTTATTGATAGCAGAATATTTTACCCAGCTTCCTGAAGTTGAATTATTGGTATCGATAACAGAAGTCGTGTTCGGAACAAAACAATATCCGGCAATTCCAAGAGCATGATTCGGAGGAATATTTTCTAATAAATTATAGGTGGTCCAGCCATCAAAAGAATGAAAGATGCTGGTTCTGAAACCGGATACAATGGAAGTAACAGGAACAAATCCAACACCATTACCACCGAAAAGATCTTGCAAACATTCGCGGAGATCTTGAGAAATAAGGTCGCCTTCAATCATAGAATCTCCAAAATAAGCAATGCGGGTTTTGCTTTTTTTCTTTTTAAGAAGGTTAAGCGATTGGAAGAAATGTGACAAAGCAGAACTG
>JBILYL010000328.1:0-3227 GCA_044377775.1 Bacteroidia bacterium | reverse complement strand
AGGTGATCAATTCGGGAAAAACGATCACCATCGATACTGTTAAAATGAACAATGAAACATTTGTTAATGTTGCAGGCATAGGTTTTGATGCCCATATTGGCTGGGAATTTGCAAAATTCGGAAAACGTGGGTTTTCATCTTATCTAAAGGTGATCACACGTGAATTACCAAGATATAAAGCTCAAAATTTCGAACTGATCATTGAGGATAAAAGTGTTTTCAAAAAAGCTTTTCTCATTAGTTTTGCTAATGGCTCACAATGGGGAAACAATGCGCAGATAGCTCCCACAGCAAACATCTCTGACGGGGAAATAGACATTGCTGTATTAAAAGACTTTAATTTTCTGAATGCACTGAGTATCGGCTTCCGTTTATTAAAAGGCAACCTACACCAATCTTCCTTTCTCGAAATTATAAGAACGAGTGAAGTTTTGGTCAAACAAGAAGGTATAATTGCCCATATTGATGGTGAGCCCATTGAGATCGGAAAAGAGCTAAACATTAAAGTAAACCCCTCCTCTTTGAACATTATGGTTCCATAGGAAAAAGTAATTATACAAATTGAATTTTAATAATCTTATAATCAGTTATAAGCGATGAGCAAAAAAAAAAACAATGACGGTTTTGTATTTTCTACCAATAAAGATTTTCAATTCAATACAGAAGATGATACTCCAATGGAATCATTGCCTGCACAGCAACAAAATCTGAAAATTTTTCTTGATAGAATCAGTGGCGGAAAATTAGTGACACGTGTCAACGGATTTATCGGTAATGATTCAGATCTGGAAACATTAGGGAAAACCCTAAAGCAAAAATGCGGTGTTGGAGGAAGTGTAAAAAATGAAGAAATATTACTGCAAGGTGATCATCGCGACAAAGTATTAAAATTACTTACAGACCTGAAGTACAAGGCAAAGAAAGCCGGTGGATAATTTATCTGAAATTCAGTTAAACTACGATTCTTTTTTTCGATTTAATACTTCCCTATAAAGCTCCTCATACATCGGCAATACTTTTGAAATATCAAATTTTTTGGCTTGTTCGTATGCGTTTTTCTTGAATTCAGATAAAATCGCATCGTCTTTTAAAATATGAATTGCATTTTTAGCCATATCATCTATGTCACCAACATTACTCATATATCCGGAATAACCGTGAATATTCACTTCGGGAATACCTCCTGAATTTGTAGAAATTACAGGAACCTTTGCAGCCATAGCTTCCAATGCGGCCAAACCAAAGCTCTCGGTTTCTGACGTCAATAAAAACAGATCTGCAACTGCTAAGATCTGTTCAGGGTTTACAATTTTCCCTAATGAACGAATATCATGACAGGTATCTAACTCTCTGCAAAGCTTTTCAATGGCAGGACGTTCAGGACCATCCCCGACTAATATTAATTTTGAAGGGATTTGTTTTCTCACTTTGTCAAACACCCGCAACACGTCTTCTACACGTTTTACTTTCCTGAAATTAGAAACATGAATAAGCAAACGTTCCCCATTGGGTGCGTATACTTTTTTCTGACAGATCGCCTCATCGTGCATGTAATCTTCAAGACAAATAAAATTAGGAATCACCTTGATCTCTTTTTTTATATCAGGAAAATTTACATATGTTTCTGCCTTCAGGCTTTCAGAAACAGAGGTAACGGCATCACTCTGATTGATCGCAAAAGTGATCACAGGTTCAAAAGATGGATCTTTGCCCACCAATGTTATATCTGTTCCATGAAGTGTCGTTATGAATGGAATATTTATTCCCTGTGACGCTAAAATTTGTTTTGCCATATAGGCTGCAGAAGCATGAGGAATGGCATAATGAACATGTAACAGATCCAGCTTCTCGTATTTCACTACGTCAACCAATTTGCTGGACAATACTAATTCATATGGCTGGTACTCAAACAATGGATAATCAGAAACTGAAACTTCATGGTAAAATAAATTTCCAGAGAAAAAATCCAGACGGACAGGCTGACTATAGGTAATAAAATGAACCTGATGTCCTTTTTCCGCTAAGGCTTTTCCAAGCTCTGTTGCCACAACACCACTTCCACCAAATGTGGGATAACATACAATTCCTATTTTCATATATTCACTAAATTAATAAATAAACAACAAAGAAAGTAATTTGTTCTCCGGCAAGAAACAATCTACTTCACCGCTTCGTAAATAACTTCTTGAATTTTCGTTCTAATTCCGGACTTCGCAAGTTTATTATCATCCGCATCGGGATACACTCTGTTGGAAAGAAAAATATACACTAACTGATTGGTCGGATCAGCCCATGCTAATGTACCTGTAAATCCGGCATGACCGAAACTTAAATAAGAAACGCAGCCACAAACCGGACTGTCTTTATCGGGATTCATTTCAGGTTTATCAAAACCGATCGCTCTTCGGTTATCTTTACAATACTGACATTTTGTGAATTCAGCAACTGTTGAAGAATCAATATAGCGCTTTCCCCCATAAGTTCCATAATTCATAAACAACTGCATCATCACAGCCAGATCATTCGCATTGGAAAACAAGCCTGCATGTCCGCCAACACCGCCTAACATAGCGGCTCCCTGATCATGCACATCACCGTGAATTTGTTGCTTCCTGAATTTCGCATCAAATTCTGTTGGTACAATCCGATTCTGTTCAAAACGCGACAATGGCTTATACCCCATTGTAGATAATCCTAATGGAGCATAAAATGATTGTTGAACATAAATATTCATCGCGGACTTTGTTTTATCTTCAATGATTTTTTTGATAAAATAATATCCTAAATCACTATAAACATATTTACCACTTTCTTTTAATGGCGATTCGACAATGCGTTTATAAATAGTATCTTCATAATATTTACTGATGTATAAATCATTTGCTACCCGTTTTGAATAAAGATCATTGGGTGTTTTATTATAGATCCCCGCTTTATAAGTTCCATCTTTATTTACTGTTTTTGTCCAAAAAGGAATCCAATCTTTTAGTCCCGCCTGATGGGTCATCATTTCGCGGATCATAATATTTTGTTTGTTGCTTCCTTCCAAAACAGGCATATAGTAGCACAATGGTTCATCCAGCCTCACTTTTCCTTCGTCCACCAATTTCATCAACGAAACAGTAGACGCTGCAATTTTAGTAATGGAAGCGATATCATATAAATCCGTATTCTTTACTTTTATTTTGGTTTCATATGTATGATAGCCAAACGATTTTTGATAAATG
>JBILYL010000097.1:0-8696 GCA_044377775.1 Bacteroidia bacterium | reverse complement strand
AGAAAGACGCTTTCACACATTTAATAATAATGAAGTTATAATAGGATATGGAGTAGATGTTACTGAATTCAAAGTTCAAGAGGAAATAATTCAAAATTCATTAGTAGAGAAAGAATCACTTTTAGGAGAAGTACATCATCGCGTAAAAAACAATTTGGCTTTAATTGATGGATTGATAGAGTTGAAGAAAATTTACGAAAAAGAAGATTATTTTAAAGATACGCTAAGTGATATTCAATCACGAATCAAAACTATTGCTTTAGTTCATGAAGAATTATATAAAAATTCAAACTTTGAAAAAATTGAATTAAAAAAATACTTAACTGATCTAACAAATTTTCATAAAACAATTTTCAATAAACCCTTGCAAACACAAGTTCATTTTAAACTTGCAATTGGTGATATTTCAATGGATAATTCAACATGCATTACATTGGGGCTATTAATAAACGAGCTTATTTCAAATAGTTTAAAATACGGCATTATAAATCAAAACGTAACCATTGGTATTAAAATAGATGCGGTAATGGAAAATATTGAAATTAAATATGAAGATTCTGGAAAAGGATTACCAGATAAGGTAAAAATTGACAAAGTTTATGGTTACGGCCTGAGGCTATTAAACACATTTACAAAACAACTAAAAGGTGAATTTCATTTTATGGATACGAAACATTTTGCTATTGAAATAAATATTCCCAATATTTTAAATAAAAATTAATAATATTATCAAATATCAATAAGCTAATAAAAAATGAAAAAGAAAATTGTAATTGTAGAAGATAATCTATTGATTCAAGAACTTCACATGCATTACCTGACAAATCTGGGACATGAAGTTGTCGGTTGTTTTGAGAAAGGGAAAGATGTAATTGATTTTTTCAAAAGCAACATAGCTGATCTAATTTTAATGGATATACGCTTAGAAGATAATATTGATGGAATTGAAGCGATGGAGGAAATTCAAAAACATGTATCGATACCTGTAGTATATGTTTCTGCTAATTCGGATGACAGTAATTATGCCAGAGCCGTATCTACCAATATGAAAGCATTTTTATCCAAACCACTATCTTCAAAAGATTTAGAAGATGCATTAAAAAACCTAAGCAACCTAACAGATTCTATTTTATATGCTGAAAAGATACAAAAATCACTATTCCCACAAGCAGATGAAATAAATGATTTTTTTAAGAACAACATTTTCATTAACAGACCTAAAGATGTTGTTACCGGTGATTTTTGTTTTCTGCACAGAATGAAGGAAAACGATGACATAATCGGTGGAGTTGCTGATTGTACAGGTCATGGAATTCCTGGAGCGTTACTTTCAATTCTCTCGTCATACATAATTTCTAATAGTATCAAAAAAACAAGCAACATACTAGAAATTATTGCTGAACTTAACTACGAATTAAAACAAAGTTTGTCGAGGGGAAATAACTTTTTCAATTTGACTGACTCTTTGGATATGGTTATTTTTAAAATTTGTTCTGCAAAATCCGAAATTGAAATATCAGGATTAAAAAGAATATTCATCTACTATAATCATCAAAATAAAAAACATGAAATTGTATCTATAAATGAAAACCGAACTGAAAATAATTTTTCAATAACTGTTCATGATACAGAAGTGCAAGTTCCTTTACTAAAAATGAAATTCGACAAAGAAGACATTTTCTACTTTTTTTCAGATGGAATTACAGACCAATTTGGAGGTCCTTGTGATAAAAAACTTATGAGACAAAGACTAATATCTTTTTTAGATTCAGATATACAAAACACGGACCTAAAGAAAAAACAATTGAATTTGAATCTATTTTTAAGAAAATGGCAAGGAACAACAGAACAAACAGACGACATGATACTCCTAGGGATTAAACCGTAAGTTGCTAATTTAAAAGAATTAAATTCATAATTTTTTAAAGACTAATAATTATTTTTTTTCGTTTTTTTCACAAAAAACACTAACCAAAAATAATTATACCTGAGCTAAATAGATATTCAACTTTATTTATTTAACAGAAAAAGCATTTAGATAAGGCTCTAAATCGTCTAAGATTTAGAAGCCATATAAAAAACTGGGAACAAGCCACCATAGACATAACACTAACTTTCATATATTTTCTATTTCAATCGAAAGTTATTCTTTGTGAGTAATCTATAAGAAAGTCAGATTTACCCGATTTTACACTGTACTTCCTAAACAAATACATTTTTTCGTACTTTTATAGCTCAAAACTTCAATTTTCAAGATATGAGTCATTTAATAGCACCTTCCATCCTATCAGCGGATTTTGCAAATATTCAACGGGATGTTGAAATGATCAATAAAAGTGAAGCCGATTGGTTTCATGTAGACATAATGGACGGAATGTTTGTTCCTAATATTTCCTTCGGCTTTCCTGTAATAAAAGCTATAAAAAAACATGCTACAAAACAGTTGGATGTGCATTTGATGATAAATGATCCCGATCGTTATTTACAAACATTCAAGGATGCAGGTGCTGATATATTGACCGTTCATATCGAAGCTTGTCCTCATTTACACAGAACGATACAGGCGATCAAAGCATTGGGAATGAAGGCAGGAGTTGCTTTAAATCCCCATACATCCGTAAATCTGTTAACAGATATCATTGCGGATATTGACCTGGTTTGTATAATGAGTGTGAATCCGGGCTTTGGAGGACAAAAATTTATTGAGAATACCTATCATAAAATATCGTCTTTAAAAGAAATTATACGTGCTACCAAATCAAAAACTTTAATTGAAATTGATGGTGGAGTAGATCTTAAAAACTATACAAAACTTCTTGAAGTTGGTGCAGATGTCCTTGTTGCTGGTAACACCGTATTTTCTTCATCCGATCCGGTGAAAACAATTTCGGATTTGAAGAAGGGGGAATAATAACGTCCCTTCTGTCGAAATGAATAAGAAAAAACGGTTCAATGATATCTGAAAAGTGATCAGAAACATAAGTAAACAAAATGAATCATACGATATAAGAGGGCAGACAATAAAAGAGAATAGCATAAAACGACATGCGCACTTTTATTGAAATGACAGGAATACTGCGGTTTCCGAAACCACAATCAGGAAACAAATTGCAGCTGACGAATATATTTTTTACAATAATAAGATCCTGAGTTGTGGCAAAGGAAAACAATAATAAGGAGAAGATCCGGTGTCTAAAAAAAAAGTAATTGTTATAGGAGCAGGATTTGCAGGATTATCGGCAGCAACATCATTGTCGCAGAAAGGCTTTGACGTAACCATATTTGAAAAAAACAAGGAATTGGGCGGTAGAGCCCGCAAATTAGAGCTTAACGGTTTCACGTTCGACATGGGACCCAGCTGGTATTGGATGCCCGATGTATTTGAGAATTACTTTTCACAATTCAACACGACAGTAGCCGAACAATACGACCTGATTCGCTTAGATCCTTCTTACGCTGTCTTTTTCAGTAAGGAAGACATCATGCGTGTTCCGGCCAATCTGAATGAATTTTACGCACTTTTTGAAAAATACGAACCAGGGAGCAGCATTGAATTGAAAAAGTTTTTGGCGGATGCCAAATACAAATACAATGTGAGCATGAGTGATTTTGTCCACAAACCTAGCCTTAGCATTTTCGAATTTGTTGACTTGCGGATACTGAATGCGGCTTTAAAAATGGATCTATTCAAGTCGATCAGTAAATACATACACAAACATTTCAAAAGCAGGCAACTGATTCAGCTATTGGAATTTCCGGTATTATTCCTAGGTGCAAAACCAAATGAAACACCTGCTTTATATAGCATGATGAACTATGCCGACATCGTATTGGGTACTTGGTATCCGATGGGCGGCATGTTCAAAATTGTGGAGGCAATGGTGAATCTTGCAAAACAGCAAGGAGTAAGTATTAAAAACGGTGAAATTGTTGAGCGCATAAATATCGATAACGGAATTGCTAAAAGCATTATTTCAAACGGTATTACTTATGAAGCAGATATTATAATTGGTGCTGCGGATTACCATCACGTTGAACAAAAATTATTAGAACCACAATACCGCAACTATTCGGAAAGTTATTGGAAGTCTCGCAAAATGGCTCCCTCCTGCTTAATGTATTATCTGGGCATTGACAAAACGCTTAAAGGACTGGAGCATCATAATTTATTTTTTGATACCCCTTTTGATCTGCATGCAGAAGAAATATATGACCGCCCACAATGGCCTAGTCAACCGCTTTTTTATGCAACCTGCGCATCAAAAACAGACAGAACAGTAGCGCCAGAAGGAAAAGAAAATTTAGTACTTTTAATTCCGATTGCTGTAAATATTGAAGATACCGAAGAAATCCGTGAAAAGTATTTTAACATCATGATGGATCGTTTGGAACATTTGACCGGACAATCAATAAAGGAACATGTGACCGTTAAAAAGAGCTATGCTATAAACGACTTCAAGAACGATTATAACTCGTTTGGAGGTAATGCATACGGATTAGCGAATATTTTAAAACAAACAGCAATCTTAAAACCATCTCTGAAAAATAAAAAGGTACGCAATTTGTATTATGCCGGACAATTAACCGTTCCCGGACCGGGTGTGCCTCCGAGCATTATTTCAGGACAAATTGTTGCAAAAGAGATCGTAAAGAAGTTTGGAATTTAGTTTTTAAAAATTAGAAGCAGTAAAATGAAAGGTTTATACAACGATGTGTCTTATGAGTGCAGTAAGCTGGTAACAAAAAGCTACAGCACTTCTTTCTCTTTAGGAGTAAGTCTTTTGCATCGCGACTTTATTATGCCTGTGCATGCCATATATGGTTTTGTCAGATTTGCTGATGAGATTGTTGACACTTTTCACACGAATAACAAACGTGAATTATTGGATCGTTTCAAAAAAGACACACACGATGCGATCAAGGACAGGATCAGCTTAAATCCTATACTTCAAAGCTTCCAGGATACAGTAAACAAATACAACATTGATATCGAACTGATAGATACATTTTTGAGAAGCATGGAAATGGATCTTGATAAAAACAATTACAGTCAGGTCGGATACGAGGAATACATATTAGGATCCGCGGAAGTGGTTGGCTTGATGTGTCTGAAGATATTTGTTGAAGGGGATGAAAAAATGTACTTAAAATTAAAACCAAATGCAATGAAATTGGGTTCCGCATTTCAAAAGATCAACTTTTTACGTGATTTAAAAGCAGATGTTCATACTTTAGGAAGAACCTATTTCCCGGGATTTGAAATTGAAAATTTTAATGCCGGTACAAAAAAAGAAATTGAAGATGACATACAAAAAGATTTCGATGCCGGTCTGAGAGGTATAAAAGAACTTCCTAGAAAAGCCCGACTTGGAGTCTACCTAGCATACATTTATTACATTTCATTGTTCAGAAAAATAAAAAACACATGTCCTGAAAAAGTAATGAATACGCGTATTCGGATTTCTAATTCAAAAAAATACATACTTTTTGTCGGATCCTATTTTAAACACCAATTCAATCTGATAAAATAATGAAACAATTCACGTTGCTTTTGTTTTTTCTTTTTTGCTATGGTGCTCAGGCTCAAACCATTTCTGTCGATGCGCTAAGAAGAGAGTACCAACTGGTGAATTCAGATAGTGCGACATGTGCTAAACTATACAGCCGTATCAACAAAACCAGCAATTCGGATGTTATAACAAATGCATACAGAGGAGCCATTTCTATTTCAATGGCCAATCATTCAAAAGAAAAAAAGGAAAAAATAAAACTGTTCAACACAGGAAAAAAAATGCTTGAAGAATCAATCGCATCTGATAGTTCAAACATTGAACTGCGCTTTATACGCTTCACGATACAATCCAATTGTCCGAAAGTATTGAGATACAACAAAGAAATCCCTTCCGACAAGAATTTTATTTTAAAAAACTATTCATCTTTAATGAATGTTGCTATAAAAAAAATGATCGTTTCCTTTTTCAATCAAAGCAACTCTGTAACAGATGCAGAAAGACAAAAACTTAAATAAATGACAGAGCAACAAAAAGATATGAGACTTTTTGTGTCCACGATCATCCTTGTTATTATTCACATAGCAGGGATAATTGGCATTCACTCGCCTCTGAAGGATTTATTTTTAATGCTGACTCCTTTTAACCTGATCATGTGCATTACGTTATTATTTATTAATCATTCAACCTTTAACAAATCATTTTTCCTTTTTTGTTTCATTACCTTTTTTATCAGTTTTTTTATTGAAGTAGCCGGTGTTCGTACAGGAATTATTTTCGGTAACTATGCATATGGACAAACACTCGGACTAAAAGCATTGGATGTTCCTTTAATTATCGGGGCTAACTGGATGATGCTGATTTACTGCGTTGGAGTAATCTGCAACAAAATTAAAACATCTGTAATTTTAAAAAGCCTCATTGGATCATCAATACTCGTTGTTTTTGATTATGTGATTGAGCCGGTTGCCATAAAATACAATTACTGGACATGGAATCCTGCGAATGTACCTTTACAAAATTATGTAGGTTGGTTTGTAGTTTCCTTTTTGCTGCTGCTCCTTTTTAATTTTTTAAATTTCACAAAAAATAACAAATTGGCTCAGTCGTTATTTATTATTCAATTTGTCTTTTTTATTTTACTTGCCTTGTTTTAACGAATAAAATCCTGAATCAATGCATTTTACATATGTTTTTACACTTGCGTTTACTCTCTTCTACCCGCTTTACAAAAGTTTTGAAAGCAGAGTGCAGTTTCATAAACAGTGGCGTTTTTTGTTCCCCGCAATATTCATCAGCGCAATTATCTTCATCGCCTGGGACATTTGGTTTACAGAAATCTCCATCTGGAGTTTTAACAGAGATTACCTCTTAGGTTGGTTCATCGCGGGACTCCCCATTGAAGAATGGCTCTTTTTCTTTATTACTCCTTTTTCCTGTGTCTTTATTTATGAGGTACTCAACTATTTTGTAAAAAAGGACATTATAGCTCCTTATGCGAAAGGGATTTCAATTACACTGATAAGCACGTTGCTTATCAGTGGTTTTATGAATACATCGAGGACTTATACCTCCATTGTATTTATAACTTTGGCACTAGTACTTCTACTACTTCAATTCATTTTAAAATCAGCTTACCTTCCACGTTTCTATCTAACATGGGCTGTCTGTATGATTCCATTTTTGTTGGTAAACGGAGTGCTTACAGCCATGCCCGTAATCAGATATAATGAACTGCATATTTTGAATCTACGTATCTTTACTATCCCAATAGAGGATGTATTTTATGGAATGTTGAATGTACTAATGGTTATTGCCATTTATGAATACCTTAAAACTAGAAAGCAATGAATAAAACAATAGCAACAATCATTTTAATCGCGAGCTGTAACGTATTATTTTCACAAAATCCGACCGGTTCGGAACTTTTAGATTTCAACAAATCGAGGAATAAAAAATCGAAAAGAGGTTTACAGATTTTGGGTGGATGGGCATTGGCAAACATTGGAGCAAGCGCTTATTTGTATACAAATACAAATGGAGTTGATAAATCATTCCATGAAATGAATGTGATGTGGAATGGTATAAATGCGATTATCGTGGGTGCTGGTTTATTGCCAAAAGAAAAAAACGACATCAACCTTTCAAAAACACTGAAGTGGCAAAGCAATACAGAAGCAATCTACATTACCAATGTAGCTTTAGATCTGGTATACTGCACTTCCGGATTATATCTTACTGAAAAAGCAAAAACAAGTACTAAATATCATGACAAATTTAAAGGCTGGGGAAATTCTTTGGCATACAATGGCGGCTTTCTTTTTATTTTGGATACAGGAATGTTTATTGTGCACAAACGAAACGGGAAAAAGTTATCCGGAATGATGGACAAGATCAATATCACAACAGGGCTTACATCGATTAAGATTTCTGTTCATATTTAATTTTTTTTTATATTTAGATAAATATTGAAGATGAAAAAAATTCTTATCCTATGTTTATTTATTTTGTCATTTGCATCTTGTAAAAAAGATCCACCTGCAGATGAAAACCTTCCAACATCCGTTTCACTTATAAAAGCGCATGGTTTGGATGTTGCCTGGGATCACTCGGGCACTAACCGCATTGCTTATTCCATTAAAGAGGCAGATGGCTATTACGACATCCACTTTTCAAATCCGGATGGCTCAGCGGATCAGAATTTCACAACCAACAATACACTTCTTCCAAACAAACATATCTGCAGCCCCTATTTTCATCCTTCAGGAAAATGGTTAATTCTTGTCGTTGAAGAAACAACACATCCTGGATCTTCTACAGATGCATTACCTGGTTTTGGCGCCTATTGCGATATTTGGATAATGAACACCATTGGAACAAAAGCATACAAAATAGTTGATCTGATAAACGATTATGATCATGGGGTAATTGCTCCTCGCTTTTCTCATGACGGAAAAAAAATTGTTTGGACCGACAGAAAAACACAACCAAATCTATTAAACCCACATCAATTTGCTGGATATTGGACCATCAAAATTGCAGATTTCAAATTCAATGCAACTGACAGTCTCCCTATTATAAGCAATATCAGAACAATTGAACCTGTAGCAGACGCATTTTATGAAAGCTATGGATTTTCTCCAGATGACAGCAAAATTATTTTTTGCAGTAATATAAATTATGTGA
>JBILYL010000370.1:0-2736 GCA_044377775.1 Bacteroidia bacterium | reverse complement strand
TCTAGAAATTAATAGGGTGGAAATTTCACTCAAACAGACCCCTCAAGATCGCTTTAAACAGACCCCTCATTTCCAACTCCGATTTTTAGTCTAATCTAAATCTATTTTTCATTCTTTGGCTAAGTTAGTTTTTTAAGTTTTCTAATACAATTTCTTCTTCAGTTTTTGGCTGTCTTTTTTTTCTTAAAGACTCTCCTTTCATTTCAACTCGATGCGAGTCATGAACAATTCTGTCAAGAATAGCATCAGCAATAGTTTGCTCACCAATGATCTCGTGCCACATACTTACCGGGACCTGAGAGGTAATAATGGTAGATGATTTCCCATGTCTATCTTCTATGATTTCCATAAGTGTAGAGCGACTTTGAGCATCCAATGGTTGTATTCCAAAGTCATCAATCAAAAGTATATGTTGTCTTTCGATTTTGGCTAATTCTTTAAGATAGGAACCATCTGCTTTAGCAATTTTCATTCTGCCAAAAAGTTTAGTGCTGTGTTGGTACAGAACTCGGTAGCCTTGTGCGCAAGCCTGGTGGCCTATAGCGGAGGCAAGGAAGCTTTTCCCGATTCCTGTACTTCCTGTAATGATGATGTTTTCTTTTCGTTTAATAAACTCACAGTCCGCTAAACGCAACACCTGATTTTTATCTACACGGTTGTTCTCATAGGTAATCTGCTCCACACTTGCATTGTAGCGGAAGCGGGCTGCATGAACAGTACGATCAAGCTTTTTGTTATAACGTTCATCCCATTCTGAGTCGATCAGGTGGTTAATCATTTCATCGGGAGTAAACTGTTCATTCTTACCCGATTCAAGCGTTAGATGGAAGGCTTTTGCCATTCCATGAAGCCGCATTTGCTTCATTTTGGTTAAGATTTCATTCATGTTGTTTTGGTTTTGGTTTTTACTGATTGTTTATTGATAATAATTTCCTCCGCGGATATTGTCGTGTGAGGGCATTTGTGATGGCTGCACATCTTCATCGTATTTATCCAAATTGTTTTTTAAGATGTCTTCAATGATCTTATAATTGTAATAACCGATCTCATGTGCGCGTTTACAAGCTTTGGTAAGCCTTATGTTTCCAACACGTTTAGCAAAAGACAAAATACCCATACAGGCTTTATACGCTTGTTCTGGATGTTGTTTTTTTGCGAGTACTTGTGAGATGTAATATTCAACAACTGGGTCAATGGCTTTTGCTTTCTCCATAAAAAAGCTAGGACTCCATTCTGTTACATAACGATGCTCAGCAGGCATGTGCGCTGGATCTGTCGTGTAGTTGTGCGGACTGCGGATTCTTTTGTGGGTTGCAATAAGTTCATACTTAAGGAATAGATCAACTTCCGATCGTGAGTATTGTAACTTTAACTTCCTGCCAATAAGTTCATACGGAACACTGTAATAGTGCTGATCTTCGTTAAGGTAAACATGTCCGTTCTTCATTACAGTTACCTGTTTTATTTTGCGCATTTCATAACTTGTCTCTGGTAACGGCTGAAGCGATGGCAACTCCAAGAGCCACTGATCGGTGCGGGAACATTCCTTGCCAGTTAAGTTCGCATCATTGAGTGCAGCAAGATGTTGCCAGATTTGTTTATTTAGTTCACTCAAAGGCACTATCTGTTTTTCAGGAAGATTGGTGTAGATCTTCTGATAAGATAGTTTTACCATATTCTCTACATGTGCTTTGTCTTGTGGTTTGCGCGAACGTGCAGGAAGTATAACCGTACCATAATGATCTGCAAAAGCTTTAAAATTTTCATTTACAATAGGTTCATACCTACTTGCTTTTAACACCGCTGATTTTAAGTTATCAGGAACTATTGCAAGTGGAACGCCTTTGAAATAACGTAGAGCATTCTCGCAGGCTGCAACAAAATCTTCGATGGTTTGGCTGGGCATGGCTTCAACATAGGCATATTGACTCCATCCTAGAATCGCTACAAAAACCTGTGCATTCTTTATCTCACCTGTATCGATATCAACGTAAGCAAGCGTCCCACCGGCATAATCCACATACATCTTGTCACCCACCTTGTGCTCAATGTGCATGGTTGGATTAACTTTTCTGCGCCACAGGTTGTAATAAAAGTAAAAGGAGGTTTCTCCAAAAGCTTCCGGATGAAGTGCTTTAAACTCTTTAAACAGCTTAGCTACAGTCATTCCCCGCCTTCTTAGTTGTGTTGTCATAACTGGAAAAAAGTCATAGAGTTGTTTTACTCTTTCATTTGATGCGATCTCTAAAGGAGGATGAAAGAGCTTATTCAATTCAAAGTCTGTAAGTTTGAACAGCTCTTCTTTGGTGGTTTTTAATTGGTGAAACTGCTCAATATAGAGCTTCACGGTATTCTTGGACATGCCAAGACGTTCTCCGATTTTTCTCTTTCCCATTTGCTGGTAATAGAGTTTTATGATTTGTCGTATTTTGCTCATACTAATTGGTTTATTCGCCATGATTTCTTAAGTTTACTAAAGCGTAAAATTTACGATTCAAAAACAAAAAAATCAATCTGAAAAACAGTATGATAAAACTAAAAAGGGTGGGGTCAGTTTGCTCCGATCTTCTGGGGTCAGTTTGCTCCGGTCAAGTGGGGTCTATTTCAACCGGTCAAGTGGGGTCTCTTTCAGCGGAATTTCCAATTAATGGCAATATTAGGTATTCTGACGTATTTTGTTCATGGGATATTTAATGGATTTATGGATGACGAAAAAATGGCATCTCTTGTTTATAT
>JBILYL010000326.1:0-3243 GCA_044377775.1 Bacteroidia bacterium | reverse complement strand
GCTCAATGTTTTTTCTTCGTATGATCAAAAAAGAAATAAAGGCAAACAAAGGGCTAAGTAACAAAAAGTAAAACATTGCTGAGCCAAAGAAGTAATGGTCTTTTTCCTTTAAATCCGTTTTTGTTTTGATATAACGTATATCATTTCCGAGCACTTTTAATTCCTCCTGAGCGATTGAACCACCCACAACAACTGCCGATGTGCCTTCACCTTTTTCTACTTGTAATTTAAATTCAGGGGAAGGAATACTTACATATTCTTTTTTTGCCGGATCAAAATAACTGAACTGAAATTGTTCTATAGTGTATTCTCCTTCATGACGTGGAATTACTAAATAGTCGAATGTTTTTGAACCACTGATACCATTTTCTGTTACACTAATTTTTTCATTGGTTTTTGCATCGTATGTTTCGAAATCATCCGGAAAATTAACTTTTAAAGGTTCTATTAATTTGATGTTTCCTTTTCCTGAGAGGGTGAGGGTGAGGTTTACTGCATCATTTGCTTTTACCTTTTCTTTTGATAATTCAGCTTTGTAGGTATAGCTTCCTACTGCTCCCGAAAATCCTTCGGGTTTTCCTTCTTCAGGAAGTGCCTGAACTTCTATGGTAACAGGTAAACTTTTTAATGGATACAAAACTTCTTCGTAACCACCTCCCATGATCTGTTCAAAGATATCGCGGGGTTTGCGTGTTGATTTCTGGCGGACGATGCACTCTATTTCAAATGGGTCGATTGTTAATTTTCCGGTATGCTGCGGTATTACAAAGGTTTTATAAATTTCACCAACTACGTATGTTATTCCATTTATTGTTTCGTTGGTCTGACTTGTTTTTTGTCTGTTTTTGATATCCTGAACAAAAAATCCGTCATACGTTGGCAGCTTTGTGAAATTGCGCATCTGCATCTCCATTCGTGTGTAAACTTTAAATGTCACATCAATTACTTCACCCAGATACACTTTTGATTTGTTAACTGTAGCACGAACAAAAACATTGTCACTGATGTCTTTGCTTGTTGGTTTCGTAACTGCTTGTCCAGCCGAATTTCCACCTTGATTTACTGCATTTGCTTTTCCCTTTGTTACTTCAACACTAACGGCATTTGATTGAATTGTTTTTCCTCCAGAAACCGCAGACGCAGGTCCGATAGTCAGTTTTCCATCTCTTTTTGCACTCAATACATATGTTAGGGATGACGATTGATTTACAACTCCGTTAGTGATGGATGTGCTGGAAGATTGATAAGGTCCTTCAATAATTTCAAAGTCGGGCATTGTTGGTAATTTGAAATTGGAGCCGCTTCCTGTCAATGAGAATTGAATCTGAAACGTTTCGCCAACAGCAACCTTATTGCTACTAATGGATGTAACAAGCTTTTGTGCCAACAAAAAGTTTGTCAGAAATAAAATAAATAATAGTATATGAACTATCCTTTTCATTTAATTAATATTGATCCTTTACTTTTTTTTGCTAATCGACCGGTTCTTTTTACCAGTCTTTTTCAATTTCTACTTTTACTCCTTTTGTCTTACCCTTCTTCATTTTTTCCTGAAGATTTTTCTCGTCATTCTGCAACGCTTCTAATAAACGCTTTGCATCTTCTTTGGAGATCTGATTTTTTTGCTGTTCTTTTTTCTCTTCTTCCTTTTTCTCCTGATCTTTTTTATTCTGATCTTCTTTTTCTTTTTTATCTTTCTTTTCGTCTTTCTTTTCGTCCTTCTTTTCTTCTTTCTTTTCTTCCTTTTTTTCGTCTTTCTTCTGCTGCTGCTGTTGCTGCTGTTTTAAGTATTGCTGCGCATATGCAAGGTTGTATTGTGTTTCTTTATCATTCGGATTGTTCTTCAGCGCGTTTTTATAAGCATCCACACTTTCCTGATACTTCTTGGATTTTAACAGCGAATTTCCAAGGTTGTGAAATGCTTTAGCTAACGTATCCTTTGATGTTGCATTATGTGTCAATAATTGAAATTGATTTGCAGCTTCTTCGTATTTCCCTTGTCTGTAATAAGCATCTCCCAAGTTAAATGAACTTTTATAGGAGTTTTTGTTTTTACTTAATGCTTTTGAATATTCTTTTTCGGCATTGTTGAAATCTGATTTTCCATACAATGCGTTTCCTTCTTTCAAATGCTTTTTTTCTGATTGTGCATAAAATAAATTAGGCAGCAATAAGGCCAGCAATAGAAAACTCATGCTCAATGCGTTTAAAAAAATATCTGATCTATTTCTTTTCATTTCCAAATAAATTCAATCGTTGGTATAATTTGCTTTTGCGTTCAGTCAAAAAGGTTTCAATCAACAGGATAATAAAAGTTCCTGCAATGAACCACTGAAAACGGTCTTCATAATCACTGTACATTTTACTTTCAAACTGTTTTTTCTCCAGTTTGTCGATTGCGGATAAGATCGTATTTAATCCGGCATCGGAATTACTTGCACGAACATACACTCCGTTTCCGCTGCTCGCTAATTCCTGTAACATTTGTTCATTCAGTTTTGTGACAATCGTATTTCCTTCTTTATCTTTTCTGAAGCCTTCTCGAACGTTGTCTCTGTAAACCGGAATTGGTGAGCCTTCTGCAGATCCCATTCCGATCGTATGGATGGTTATTCCTTTTTCAACGGCAGCCTCTGCTGATAAAATAGCATTCTGGTCATGGTTTTCGCCATCAGTGATCACAACGATCGCTTTGTTTTTGCCTTCATCCTTTCCAAACGATGTTATTGCTAAGTCTATTGCTTTTCCAATATCCGTTCCTTGTGTTGGGATCAGATCGGTACTAATACTTTCTAAAAATAATTTGGCGGCAGAATAATCCGTTGTGATAGGGAGTTGAACGTATGCCTCTCCACCAAATACGATGATCCCGATCCGGTCTCCTTCCAGTTTTTCAATTAATTTGGATAGCGCTTGTTTCGATTTTTCTAGCCTATTGGGCTGAAGATCTTCCGCTTTCATACTGTTGGAGACATCCAGACAAATCATCAGATCGGCTCCCTTTCGTTTTACTTCCTCTAATTTTGTTCCGATCTGAGGGTTTATTAGTCCGATGATCAATAATGTGAATGCGAACAGGTACAAAACAAATTTCCATACTCGTTTACTTTTTGAGACATCAGGAAACAGTTGTTGTATAACACGTGCTTCCCCAAAGGATGCCAGGGCTTTTTTTCTCCACCTGCTTACCAGAAACACGATGAAGATAAACATCGGTATTAATCCGAATGCATAAATGAAATA
>JBILYL010000327.1:0-3243 GCA_044377775.1 Bacteroidia bacterium | reverse complement strand
AAATGTATACTTACGATCAAAAAGCGCGTATGCGTGCAGCTTTAGACAACTTCCTTTCAGCGAGAGATAATGTTTGGATTAGTTCTAACTTAGCATCTACAGGTACTGACGGAAGTGGTGCAACGTGTGTTCCTAAAGTAGATTTTTATACCGCTGGAAACAAGTACATGGTTTGTCCTGGTGGATCTATAACATTTATTAAAAATGTTATGAATATAACTGCTGGTGTTACTACAACTTATAACTGGTCTTTCGATATCGGAACAGGAACACCTACTTTATCAACAGCTTCTTCTCCGACAATCACATACAACACTCCGGGTGTTTACAATGCAACGTTAACTGCAACAAATGCTGGTGGTGTAGGGACACTTACAAAAACATTGTTAATTTATGTTACTGATGGATTTGCTCAAGTTTCAAATACATATGTTGAAGATTTTGAAAATTCTTCAGAATATTATTCACATTGGTTTAGCAAAGATCTTGACAACAACTCAAGAACATGGTGGTACACAGGAACTGCAGGATACAACAGTACCCACAGTGCTGTTATGAATGGCTATTATAACTATGCGTATGATGTGGATGAATTATATTCTCCTTCTTACAACCTAACTTATATCACAAGTCCTGCCCTTACTTTCAGATGTGCTGCGGCTACAAAGGCAACTGCGGCTTCTGACATGATCGAAAAACTGATTGTTTATTCATCTATCGATTGTGGTGCAACTTGGCAAACTCGTAAAACATTATCAGGTTCAGCATTTATAAATGCAAGTTACCATCCTGAAGAATTTGTTCCTAGCTCTCCGAGTCAATGGGCACTTCAAACAGTAACGATTCCTGGAACTGTTGCTACAGCAAACACGCGTTTCAAATTTGAATATACTTCAGGAAACGAATCCAACAACATCTATATTGATGATATTAATATCACGGGTGTTTTAGGAATTGACAACAGCAGTTTAGCTGAAGCAAACGTTTCGATTTACCCAAATCCAGCAAATGAAACAGCAACAGTTTCTTATAACCTTGTTAAAAAAGGAAATGTAAAAATTGAATTGATGGATGTTTTAGGTAAAAAAATAATGGAGGCAAACAAAATGAACCAAATGGAAGGTGAGTATACTTTCCAGATTTCAAAACAAGATCTAAACTTGTTGAATGGCATCTACTTTGTTAAGTTTTCAATTGACAACACGAGCATCACTAAGAAATTAGTTATCTCTGAATAAATAAAAAAAGGGGGCTAATAGCCCCCTTTTTTTTACATTTAAAACAGTTTCTTTTCTCGATAATAAAATAGATAACAGCACATCTGAAAGATGAAAATTATACCGAAATTTATTTTATCCGCATTTCTGTCAATATCTGTCAATTACTCCTATTCAATTTCAACAGGAGATATGAATAAGCCTACCCCAAAAAACAACGATTCAATTACTACAAAAAACAATATTGTCATTTTCAAAATGATCCCTACACCTGCTAATACTACTAATGGTAGTCTGAAAAAAGCCGGGAAAGTAGCCCGCACTTCTAATTCAAGATCCTAATTACACTATTCCACTGATAACCTTAAATAGTTTATCATCTGTAATGTAACACCCCTCCTCCAGCATTTCAAAAATCTCAACACCTCTTTCTTTAACATAAAACTTCTCTGTTCTCAATACTGTTATTTCATCGGTATTCTTATCATTCCAATCTTTGAATACATCAACAGCCAATAAATCTATTTGACTATTATCTTTTACACGAAGTCCGCCCAAACTAATTTTATCCTTCTCAAAATGAAATATATTCAACTCTTTCTTATTCCTGAATTCTAAATAATTTATTTTACCCATTACCTTTTCATACACAAGGTCACTAAAAACATCAATAAGTTCCTCCGCCTTCCCGGATTCATTTTTCTTCATTTTCTCCCAGTCGCTGCCAGTAATCTGCGCTGATGAAAGGAAAGTGATGAACTCCTTCTCCAACGCATCTAGTTCTTCAGCACCTAATCGTTTGTATTTCATATTTTATATGTTAAAGCTATTTAATATACACTGTCACTAAAATTTTGAATATTGCCTAAAATTACTGTAATTCGTGATATAATTAACTCCTGTATAAATAAATCCAAAATCAATGACAATCAACCATACCGTAACCGAACGATTTTTAAAATATGTAAAAATAGATACGCAAAGCGATCCGACTTCAGCAACGTGTCCTTCTTCTGAAAAACAAAAAGATTTGGCAAAAATACTTGTTCAGGAGTTGCTGCAAATGGGGATTTCGGACGCCCATATGGATGAGCATGGTTATGTATATGCAACGATACCTTCCACCACGTCAAAAAAGGTACCTGTAATCTGCTTTTGTTCTCATATGGATACATCTCCAGACTGCTCCGGAAAAAATGTGAATCCGCAAATACAAGCGAAATACGATGGAAAAGATATTGTACTGATAAATGACCATTTGCAGATTATCCGCGTGAGTGAACACCCATCATTGCTAAAGCAGTTAGGAAACGACATCATTACCACAGACGGCACATCACTTTTGGGTGCGGATAATAAGGCTGGTGTTGCAGAAATTATGGATGCGGCAAATCATCTGATGCTACATCCGGAAATAAAACATGGTATAATAAAGATCTTATTTACTCCTGACGAAGAAATAGGAAGAGGAGCAGACAAAGCAGATATAAAAAAACTAGGTGCTGATTATGCCTATACGATCGATGGAGAAGAATTAGGGCACATTGAAAACGAAACATTTTCTGCTGATGGAGTAACCATTAATATTCACGGAGTAAGCACACACCCAGGGTTTGCAAAAAACAAAATGGAAAGTGCAATTAAAATTGCAAGCGAAATTATCGCTTCATTACCGAAAGATCAAATGAGTCCGGAATCAACAGAGAAGAAAGAACCATTTGTTCATCCTGTAAGTATTGCCGGAGGGATAGAAGAAACTTCTATTCAATTTATTATCCGAGCATTTGACGAGGAAAGTTTAAAAACACAAGAAACTTATCTGAAGGAATTGACTGAAAAAATCATCGCAAAATATCCAAAATCCAGCTTCGATTTTATAATAAAAGAACAATACAGGAATATGAAACAAGTGCTCGATAAAAACCCTGAAATTGTTGCGAATGCTATGGAAGCAATTAAAAGAGCGGGTGTTGAACCTGTATTATCGAGTATCCGGGGCGGCACAGACGGATCGCGCTTTTCATAC
>JBILYL010000076.1:0-9694 GCA_044377775.1 Bacteroidia bacterium | reverse complement strand
TTGGTTTCTGAATTTAAATCAGAAAATGGCGGATTAGATCTTTCTAAAGATCCAATGGCTTTGCAACGTTTGAAAGAAGCAGCTGAAAAAGCGAAAATCGAATTGTCAAGCACTGCTTCAACTGAAATTAACTTGCCTTACATTATGCCTGTTGATGGTATTCCAAAGCATTTGGTTCGCACATTGACAAAAGCAAAATTTGAACAATTGGTTGATGACTTGATCAAACGTACGATTGAGCCTTGTAAATCAGCATTGAAAAATGCAGGTTTGAGTACTTCTGATATCGATGAAATTATATTGGTTGGTGGTTCAACACGTATTCCTGCAGTTGTTGAAGCTGTTCAGAAATTTTTCGGAAAAGCTCCTTCTAAAGGTGTAAACCCCGATGAAGTGGTGGCGATTGGTGCTGCAATTCAAGGTGGTGTTTTAACAGGAGAAGTAAAAGATGTATTGTTGTTAGATGTTACTCCTCTTTCTTTGGGTATCGAAACAATGGGTGGTGTGTTCACAAAGTTAATTGAGTCGAATACGACTATTCCAACAAAAAAATCTGAGACATTCTCAACTGCAAGTGATAATCAGCCATCGGTACAAATTGTGGTTTACCAAGGTGAACGTGCAATGGCGAAAGACAATCGTAAGTTGGGTGAATTTAATTTGGATGGAATTCCTCCTGCACCTCGTGGTGTTCCTCAGGTAGAAGTTACTTTTGATATTGATGCAAATGGTATCCTGCAAGTTTCTGCAAAAGATAAAGCAACCGGTAAATCTCATAACATTCGTATTGAAGCTAAATCAGGTTTGACTGATGAAGAGATCAAACGAATGAAAGCGGATGCGGATGCAAATGCAGAAGCGGACAAAAAAACAAAAGAAGAAACTGAAAAAGTGAATGCTGCGGATTCAATGATCTTTCAAACAGAAAAACAATTGAAAGAATATGGTGAGAAAATTCCTGCTGAGAAAAAAACAGTTATCGAAAATGCATTAGCTGAATTGAAAACGGCACACGGATCTCGTGATATTGCGGGTATTGATTCTTCCTTGGAAAAATTAAATGCCGGATGGCAATCTGCTTCTCAGGATATGTACGCGGCACAACAAGGAGCTGAAGCTGGCGGAGACGGACAAGCAAATGCAGGTCCGGAATCAAAAGCGGATAGCGAAGTTACAGATGTTGATTTCGAAGAAGTGAAAGACGAAAAAAAATAATAGCTTTTGTTTGTTATTAGTATTAGACGCTCCGTACAAATACGGGGCGTTTTTTTGTATAATTAATTCAAATACCAGATATTTCCATTCAGCAGTGTAGCAAAAGAAACCCAAAGTAAATACGGAATCAATAAGTAAGCAGCCGTTTTGTTGATTGCTGAAAAATGACGGATGGTGCTGTTGATCGCAATCAATAAAATAACAATATCAATAAATGCGATGGCAGGGTTTTGCATCGTGAAAAACAAAAAAGACCAGATCAAATTCAGGATCAATTGCAAACCAAATAATTTCATTGCTTTTTTAACTTCTTTTTTTTCAGTTCCTGCATTCCATATCATCGCGAATGCTATTCCCATTAGAATATAAAGAAGTGTCCATGCTGGTCCGAATATCCAGTTTGGTGGATTAAATGAAGGTTTTGTTATCGTTGTATACCATCCCGTTATTGAACTTGTGGTTGCTATCCCGGAAATACCTCCTAGTAATAAACAGGCAACAACCGAAAGAATGATTTTTAATGAAAGTGGTAGTTTCTTCATGTCCTTTTATTTTTATAAGGGGTTTTATTGAATAAGATTTATAAATTTTTTCACAAACTCTCCTTTGTATAATTGACTTGCCATGATGTGTCCGCCCTTTATTTCCCAGAATTCTTTCGGAGCTACTGCCTTTTCGAAGAGTTCTTTGCCCATATAAAATGGACAAGTTGCATCTTCTGTACTGTGTATAATGAGTTTAGGAATAGTGACTTTAGCTATTTCATCAATGGCATTGTATTTACTTGGAACCAGCATTTTTGCCAGCCATTTAGGAGCACCGCTTTTCCCTCCCACATAAATCGCCATGCGTTCGTGTCCTGTGAATGCGCCTTCAACAACCAAGCCGTCAATCATGTTTTGTTCGCGAGCAGCAACAACGCAAGACAAATGTCCACCCAGTGATTGTCCGAACAAAATCAACTTCGTGTTTTTTACATCTTCCCGTTGTTTAATATAGTGTAATGCGGATATACCATCTTCTAGTACTTTTTCTTGGGATTCTTTTCCTTCTGATTTTCCAAATCCCTGATAATCGAAAACCATCACTTGAAATCCTGCCTTAATTAATGAATCAGAAAATTGATATTGGTAAGAAATGTTTCCGCCATTGCCATGAAAGTGTAAAATGGTTCCTATGATTTTTTTATTTTTTGGTTTAAAAAACCATCCATTCAGATTTTTCCCATTGGTAGAAAGAAAATTTATTTCTTCAACACAATAGCGGGATGTGTCGGGCTGATATTTTAGTTCCTTATATGGAGCATAAAAAAATGCAGATGTACTGCACGAAGAGGATGCAATGATTAAAATCAAAAACAATAGAAATAAATTAAAATGGCGTTTCTTCATTCGAGAATACTTTTTGCTTTTTTGTTTTTTTAACGATCGTTTTTTTGTTTTACCGGTCTCTGTTGCCCTTTTTCATTAGTGCTTCTGTTGGTTGGTGCTTTTTTAGTAGTACTTAAACGATATTAGTTCGCTTTGTTTTTTTATTTTATAAAAAAGAAGTTTTCGGCATAAAATAAATAATATGACGATGATCATACTTCCAATATTAGGAATAAAAATTTGATTTAGTGCTTTAGTATCGTATATTTGTTTTAGTATTAATTATTAATTTTAAATTGAATGAAAACAGGTACAGTAAAATTTTTCAACGTTTCTAAAGGTTTTGGTTTTATCACAGTTGATGGTACAAATCAGGAATTATTTGTTCACGTTACAGGTTTGGTTGATCAGATCCGTGATGGTGATAAAGTTACTTTTGAAGAAGCTGAAGGTAAAAAAGGTTTAAATGCAGTAAATGTTAGAAAAGCATAATTGTAAAAAACATTTTAAAAAAAAAAGCCATCCGATGAATTCGAATGGCTTTTTTGTTTTTTCTATATTTTGATTGTTCGTTTTTAGAACAATGCTTCAACTTTTTTGTCCGTACTAATCTTTAACCTCTTCTCCGTTCACCCATTTTTGTTGTGTGACTTTCCCGCTTTCATCATACTCTTTCCAAATACCGTCTTTTTGATAATCAATGTTAGCCTGACTGTATTTCATAGGTCCTTCAGCTTTGATCTTGCCGCTTTCGTAGTATTCTTTTTTTGAATAGATCTTTTTCTTCGGGTCAGTCATCTCGAAAATTTCCTGAGGTTTGCCATCTTCCAAATAGGATTTACGCATGATCAGGTACTCCATACTTTTTGAATTCTCTTCAGTGTATTCGATTTGTCCGTTTTGATAATAATCTGTCCAAATTTGAGGACTGCCATCATAATAGGTAATGTCAGATTTAAGTTTCCCATCCGAATAAAATAGTTGAAGATTGCAACGCTTAAAGTCAACCAATTTGAATGAGCGTTCTACATTACCGTTGGAATAAAAATTCTTGTAGATTTTCAAATGTCCGTCTTCATAAAATCCTTTGTGAAGCGATGTTCCTGTTTCGTATATATCTTCAAGCCAGCCTTGACAAGCATAACCTTTCTTGTCGTTTCTAACGGAGTCTCCTCCGGTATAAAAGTTTAATTTTTCATACATCGTTATACCGTATATGGGATCAACCACCTTCGCTTCGTTGTATTTAACAGGAACTGGAATTTGACCGAAAAACTGGGCAAAGGAAAGTTTTATGGAGAATATCAAAAGAAAAAGAAGTACTATTTTTTTCATCTGTTTTTTGTTCTTTAAGCTAATATTTTGTGAATATAAAAAAAAAGACGATTCAAAACTAAAAATCTCCGTTCAGTATAAAATGAACGGAGATTATTTTTGAAATATTATGATGTAATTACTTAATGAATTCCTTTATCGGCAAGGTATCTTTCTGCATCCAACGCTCCCATACAACCGCTTCCTGCAGCAGTAACTGCTTGACGATAAATATGATCCTGCGCATCGCCTGTAGCAAAAACTCCGGAAACATTTGTTTTACTTGAACCTGGGATCGTCTGAATGTATCCCGTTTCATCTAATTTCAAATAATCTTTAAATATATCCGTATTTGGTTTATGTCCGATAGCGACAAAAAAGCCTGTTACATCAATTTTTCTCACATCACCTTTGTTATTCATAATCAGAGCACCGTCAACCGTTTTTTCTCCAAGAATTTCTTTTGTTTCAGAATTGAAAAGAACTTCAATATTCGGAGTATTCAGAACACGATGTTGCATTGCTTTTGATGCACGCATTTCTTCCTTACGAACGATCATGTATACTTTTCTGCAAAGCTTTGCAAGATACGTTGCTTCTTCAGCAGCAGTATCTCCTGCACCAACGATAGCAACATCCTGACCTTTGAAAAAGAATCCATCGCATACAGCACATGCTGAAACGCCAAATCCATTCAACCGCTCTTCTGAAGGTAATCCTAACCACTTTGCGGAAGCGCCAGTTGCAATAATAACGCTATCTGCAGTGATGGTTGTTTTTTCATCAATAATAACTTTGTGAACAGGGCCTGAAAAATCAACCGATGTAGCCAACCCCCAGCGGATATCCGTTCCGAAACGTTCCGCTTGTGCTTTAAAATCTTCCATCATCTCCGGACCTTGTGTTCCTTTCGGATATCCCGGATAATTTTCAACTTCTGTTGTGATCGTTAATTGTCCGCCTGGTTGTAATCCTTGGTACATAACCGGTTTCATATCAGCTCTTGCTGCATATATTGCTGCTGTATAACCTGCAGGTCCACTCCCGATTATCAGACATTTTACGTGTTCAATTTGTTCTGTCATAATTTTATTCTTGTATTAATAATATACGGTTGCGAAATTACCAATTGTTTTAATGTTGTTTTATAGATTTTATTCACAAATGGAATAAAAGAGTTTGATCTTTAGTAATTGATGGTTTTAGGGTGTTGGCATAATGGTATCATAGCTGGCTCCCATACCGCTCCATACGCCTAAAGCTCCATTATCAAAATTTCCCAAAATAGTGGTTGGTGAAGCAAAAGGATTCCCATTGCTGGATAGAGCAGATTCGAAGGTGGAGTAAAAATCCTTGCTCGCCCTGTCGAGCGTGCAGAATTTAATATATATGGTATCCGATTTTTTATAATAATTTCTTTCGGACTCGATATCATTTTCAAACGTGTTGGCGCTGTCTGTTGGATCGTATGCTTTTGTGTAGGCGAATTCAAACTGTTTTCCATCAATAAGTTTGTCGTCAAAAGTAGCACCCCAAGGTGCCAGAAAGCGTCTGTCTTTCGTTGCTCTTTTTGAATACCATCTGTAGTTGTTGCCTAAACCTGAAGGATCAGATAGGCGTGCATTTGCGAAACCCAATGAATCTTCAGGTGGTTGTGGTTCCCACCACACAGAGTCTAATGCAATTGAATACGGAATTGATGTAGTTGCTGAATAAACATTGCCATCTGAAGTGACAACCCGCACTGAATAATTTTGTCCGGAAACTCCGATTATTGCATTTGGATGTCCTAGTGGATGTCTATAAACCAATCCGATTGAAGAGAAGCTGTCGATAGCCAACGTTAGTGTATCGGTGATTATACCATTTGAAACGTAAACTTTCGCATCTAATACATACAGATCGGTAATGGTGCTTCCCGATACGGAGGAAAATAATGGGATCGTTCGTGTAATGATCACTTGAGCCATTTTACCGTTTTCAATTACACCTTCAATTACAATTTTTTTGTCGGAGTTGGGAAGCTTCACATCTATTGGTTCTGTACATGCCGAAAATAAAGCTGTAGCAATTGCGGTAAATAAAATATATTTTTTCATTTTTAATGAATTTAAAAGTATTAAAATTTAAAATTCCATGTTACTGAAGGTAGGATCGGAAACAAATAAACCTGTTTTGCCTTGATCGTTAAATTACCTTGTGTAGCACTTCCTTCGTTTGCAAAATAAATGATATAAGGGTTGTGTCTGTTGTATACATTGAATATACTGAAGTTCCAGCTTGATTCGTAGTTTTTAAATAATCTTGTTGGTATTTTTATTTCCTCTGTTGTTACTTTATCATCTAATCCGAATTTTTTCAGGATGCGTTTTTTTCTGCGTTCAATCTTTTTTGTTCTATCGGGGGTATATGTTGCAGAAAAATCTAATCGATGATATGCTGGCATTCTGTATGCATTTCTATCACTATAATCATACGTAATGTTTCCATCTATAATATAGTAGGAGGTAGGGATTGTGATTGCATTTCCTGTTCCATAAACAAAAATAGCAGCGAATGTCCATTTCTTACTAAGGTCGTAACTTAAAACAACAGAGGCATCATGTCTTCTGTCATACTTTGCATAAAATTCTTTACCGCGGTTCAGATCAGGAAAAGTTCGTTTGGTATAGGAAAGTGTATAGCCAATCCAGCCGTTAAATTTCCCGACTCTCTTTTTTACGAATAACTCTATCCCGTACGCTTCACCTTTTCCGAAAACAAATTGATTATCCGCGTTATCACCAATTGCAGCACCAGGCAAAGACCCATCAGAATATTCGATTTGATTTTTGAAATCTTTATAGTACACTTCAACAGATGTTTCGTAATTGTTATCCTTGAAATTTCTGAAATACCCCAACGAATATTGGGAACCTTTTTGAGGCTTAACTAATTCAGAAGAAGGAACCCATGTGTCGATCGGTAAGGTTACCGCTGATAACGATGCAAGGTGTATGTATTGAAGGTTATAGGTGTAAGAAGCTTTTATGGAAGATTTTGTATTTAATGAATATCTGGCATTAAATCGCGGTTCGAATCCGCCATAGTCGGCTACTTTTTTATTCGGACCTGTATGAATGGTTGACGATGTTTGTCCGGTGATCGGATCTTTAACGTATCTGTCGAAAGGACCAACCTGCATAAAATATGAATATCTTAATCCGAGGTGGATCTTGAATTTATCAGTAACATCAAAATCATCAGATAGGTATGCAGCCATATCATGCGCAAGTAATTTTTTTACGCCTCCAAGATCAAATTCGGTTTCTCCTTGTTTAGCGGTTGCACTCATTGGTGTGAAGGTGTGAAAAATATAATTGACACCAAATTTAACTTCGTGACGGATGGTAGGGAAATAACCAAAGTCGACCTTCCCGTTCCAATCGCTTATTCCTGAAAATAATTTCAATTCGAATCCGCTTTGTTCTGCTGTGAAAGCAAATTTGTAATCACTGTAGATCGCAGAAACATTCATAAATAATTTGTTGCTGAACAAATGGTTCCAACGGACAACAGCCGTTGAATTTCCCCAGGAAACACCCATTTTGAATTCAGCATCTTTGTCCTGGAAGTTCATAATATCGCGGCCTAAATATCCGCTTGCAAAAATTCTATCCTTATCGGATAATCGGTAATTCACTTTTGCATTCAAGTCATAAAAATATACACCAGAGTTCTTCAGCGGAGAACCTGGTTTTGCAAAAGGACGCGCAAGCACATCGATGTATGTTCTTCGTCCGGAAACGATAAATGAGCCGGTATCTTTTTTTAACGGACCCTCAATGGTAAATCGGGATGAAATCAATCCGATGCCTCCGGATGCATGATAGGTTTTATTGTTTCCCTCTTTCATTGAAATATCTAACACTGATGCAAGTCTTCCTCCGTATTGAGCCGGCATTCCACCTTTTACCAGATTTATGCTTTTTACGGCATCACCATTGAACACAGAGAAAAATCCTAATAAGTGGGAGGCATTATAAACCACTGCTTCATCAAGTAAAATTAAATTCTGATCAGGTCCCCCACCGCGAACATAAAATCCTGAATTACCATCCCCGCTCGCCTTCACTCCGGGCAGTAATTGAATTGTTTTTAAAATGTCGACCTCACCCAAAAATGCAGGCAATTTTTTTATTTCTTCCATATCGAGTTTGATGGATCCGACAGAGGTGCTGGATACATTTTTATCGATTTTATCCGAACTTATCTCAACTTCTTTTACATTTATTGCTGTAGGTTGCAACTCAATATTTAAGCGAATGTCCTTGTCGAGAACAATCTGTTTAACAAAATTCTGATATCCTATATAAGAACAGATAAGTGTATAGGTTCCTTTATCAACTGTGATTGAGAAAAATCCATACTGATTCGTATTTCCACCTTTTAGTAGTTCTTTGATGTAAACATTCGCACCGATGCTATATTCACCATTTGATGCGTCTTTTACATACCCGCTGATCGTGTATTTTTTATTGTCCTGCGCATTGCTGTTTAAGGAAAGAAGTAAAGGAAAAAGTACGAACAGTAATGTTTTGATCGGTGAATGAGTTCTCATAAAAAGCAAATATTTTTAACAGGTTGATGACCCAAGGTCATAATTAGCAAGCCAAGTATAAAATTAAACAATAAAGTAGAATGTATGTTCTAACATTGTTAATTTTGATGCGCAAAACTATGGAAACATTTTTTGATTTCAAAGTTTCCGTAACACAATTTGGAATAATTAATAATTTCCTGATATTGCGTTAAAATGATACCAAAACAGCTTCCAATCGGTAAACAGTTTGCCTATTCTTTCGGGATGATGGGCTGGAGCGTAATGGTCAATTTGATTAGTGTCATTCTGATCTACTTATATCTTCCTCCATCAGGTAGTGGTTTGCCCAATTTAATTACACAAGTATCTGTTTTTGGTGTTTTTAATGTGATCGCGATCATTACTTCAGGAGGTCGGATCATAGATGCAGTTTATGATCCCTTTATTGCTCAATTCAGTGATAGCAGTACAAATCCAAAAGGAAGAAGAATTCCATTGATGAGAGCCGCAATTCTTCCTTCTCTTATTTTCTGTTTTTTTGTATTTTATCCCCTGACGACAGTAGAAAGCACAGCCAATATCGTATGGTTGGTTATTGTTTTGATCTGTTTCTATATCTCTTCAACAACATATATTATTCCTTACAATGCTTTGTTACCGGAGTTAGCGCCAACATCCGATTCTAAAGTTAAATTGGCAACCTGGCAATCCATCGGATATGTTTTCGGTATTGCAATTGCTTCCAATGCATTTAATCTGACCGATCTTCTCCAACGGTCTTTTGGTTTTGAAACCCGACTAGCAGCACTTCAGTGTACGGTTTTATTGATGTGTATGTTAGCGGCTCTTTTTATGGCAATTCCTGCTTTTGCAATTGATGAAAAAAAATATTGTATAGGAAAGCCCAGTAAAGTTCCATTAAGAGCAGCGCTGAAGCAAACGTTGTCGAATAAGAATTTCTTGTTTTTTATTGTTGCAGATTTCTCTTATTTTATTGCTGTTACAATCATTACTTCCGGATTATTATATTTTGTGACCGTTTTATTGAGATTGCCCGAAACATTAGGAAATAAATTGATGATCACGATGGTTCTCGTCTCCTTTGTTTTCTATCCTGTAGTAAATTATCTTTCTAAAAAAGTAGGTAAGAAAATACTTGTAATAGTTTCTTTCGTTTTGCTTTCGGTGGTGTTTTTAGGTATTTATTTTTTAG
>JBILYL010000075.1:0-9725 GCA_044377775.1 Bacteroidia bacterium | reverse complement strand
TGACGTGAAAAAAAAGAAACACGTGATCAAGATCAGCAGACCGTTGATATTTGATAACCGCTTGTTACCAAAAAAATTCGAAGGATTGGATATCAAAACAAACATCAAACTAAATGATGATATGCCAAGTGAATTTAAAGTTGACAGAACTCAACCGGATTGGCATAAGACACAATACATTTGGGCTCCTGAGCGATTTGAGAAATATGTTGATCGTTGTGAAAAAGAATTAAGATCTCAACTGAACAGCCCACAAATGACGAAACAAGATCTATTAGATGCTTTGTGTTTCGGTAACTTTGAAGAGCACAAATTAAAAAGTCTGCAATTGATCAAAGAAGGTAAATTGCCTGCTTATCACGAGAACTAATTGGATTAAAATAAGGGTTAAACATTAGTTTAATTGAGCACTAAGAGAAATTCTTAGTGCTTTTTTATTTTATATATTT
Organism: Bacteroidia bacterium; assembly: GCA_044377775.1. GTDB lineage: Bacteria > Bacteroidota > Bacteroidia > 2-12-FULL-35-15 > 2-12-FULL-35-15 > 2-12-FULL-35-15. The sequence goes on along the minus strand of JBILYL010000075.1, from coordinate 9,276 downwards.
ACAAACGAAAATAAAGAACTACAAAATCTATGGAAGGAAATATCAAATCACAACTGGCAAATGGAATTGCTACAATAACATTTTTTCACCCTCAAAGTAATTCAATGCCTAGTGCATTACTGAGACAACTGGCAGAAGAAATTACTAAAGCAGGAAATGATGAAACTGCGAAGGTGATCATTTTGCAAAGTGAAGGCGATAAAGCTTTTTGTGCAGGCGCTTCTTTCGATGAATTAATTTCTATTAAAGATCTGGAAACCGGAAAAAAATTCTTTTCAGGTTTTGCAATGGTAATAAATGCGATCAGAACGGCTCCGAAATTTGTGATTGCCCGCGTTCAGGGAAAAGCAGTTGGCGGAGGAGTTGGAATCGCATCGGCAGCAGACTATACGTTAGCCTTAGATACCGCTTTCGTAAAACTAAGTGAACTTGCTGTCGGTATAGGACCATTCGTGGTTGGTCCGGCTGTGGAACGCAAAATCGGAACATCTGCATTCACATCTTTATCTATCAATGCAACAGAATGGCAAACTGCCGGATGGGCAAAAGAAAAAGGATTGTATGTCGATATTTATAAAACAACGATAGAAATGGATGCAGCGATTGCTGCTCTTGCGGATAAACTTTCTAACTCAAATCCGGAAGCGATGGCCATGCTTAAGAAAGTATTCTGGAGAGGAACCGAAAACTGGTACACACTATTGATCGAACGTGCAGAGATGAGCGGGAAATTAGTCTTGTCTGAATTCACCATCAATGCGATAAACAAATTTAAAGCAAAAGCATAATCAATTACAAATTGAAAAATCAAAAGCGTCAAAGTAAATATTGATTATCCTGCAAATGCAAATACGATTAAATAAATACATTAGTGAAACGGGTACCTGCTCCAGAAGAGAAGCTGACAAACTGATTGAACAAGGAAGGGTAACCGTGAACGGAAACATACCTGAACTCGGAACAAAAGTTTCGGATGCTGACGACATTACCATCGATGGAAAACCATTGAAATCAAAGGAGAAAGCAATATATATCGCATTCAACAAACCTCCCGGCATTACCTGCACAACAGACCTGAAAGACAAAGACAACATCATTGAGTTTATTAATCATCCTAAACGGATTTTTCCTATCGGCAGATTAGACAAACCTTCAGAAGGATTAATATTTATGACAAATGATGGAGACATTGTAAATAAAATATTACGTGCAGGCAATAATCATGAAAAAGAATATCTGGTAATGGTTGACAAACCCATTACTCCCGACTTCATTCAAAAAATGGCTAATGGAATTGATATTGGTGATGCGGTTACAAAAAAATGCTTCGTAAAACAAGAAGCTGCGGATAAATTCAGAATTATTTTAACGCAAGGTTTAAACCGGCAGATCAGAAGAATGTGTGACGCATTAGACTATAAAGTATACAAGCTGCAACGAATAAGAATAATGAACGTTACGCTGAATGGTATCAATTCGGGTGGATGGAGATATTTAAGCAATGAAGAAATAAATACGATAAACAAACTTGTTGCAAACTCCAGTAAAACGGAAGAAGCATCTATAATTGATGATTCAGAAGACTAAGTATTCCTTTTTTGAAGCGTCTTCATTTACATCTTATTTTAATAAATTATGAACGACAACAAATTATTCAACCTGTTTCTGAAAGTAGGTTTTGCTGAAGGCATCTCATACCTCATTCTACTTTTAATAGCGATGCCTTTAAAATATTTCATGGATATGCATACACCCGTAAGAGTTGTAGGTATGCTTCACGGAGTATTGTTTATTGGATTTTGTATTTTACTTTTGGCCTCAACCATAAAATATAAATGGTCAATTAAAATTGCAATACTTGGCTTTCTATTATCCTTTGTTCCTTTCGGAACATTCTATTTGGAAAGAATTTTAAAAAAAGGATAATTATAGTCGCTCTAATGTAAATCGAGTTCGACCGAAGGAAGAGTATCGAGAAGTGTTTGGAGTACTAACTGTTCTCGATACGTTCCTGCGGAACACTCGAACTGACAATCCGTTGCGAGAAACACTCGAACAGACAATCCGTTGCGAGAAACACTCGAACTGACAAATCGTTGCAAGGAACACTCGAACTGAAATCTTCCTATTTCGATACTTCCATTTTAATTTTTCGCCCTTTGATCTTCTCCTCTTTCACTGCAACTAATAGTTGTTCTATCTTATCCCGTTTAATAGCTGCATACGAAGAAAAATCAAGTACTTCGATAAGTCCTAACTCATCTTTTTGCAATTTGCCTTTTTGCAAAAGCATTCCGACAATGTCCATTTTATTGATCTTATCCTTTTTTCCGGCTGCTATATAAAGTGTGCACCATGGCGTATTTTCAGGAATTTTATTTCCCGAAGGCAATGTCTCCAAACCTGGAGTATCTTTAATAAATGCCGGAACAAATTCCCCTTCCCCTAAAAGCAGGTAAGCGGTTCCTTTTGCATTCATTCTTGCTGTTCTTCCATTGCGGTGAATAAACACATCTTCTGTATGCGGCAACTGAAAGTGAATTATATTTTGTATTTCCGGAATATCTAATCCGCGCGATGCAAGATCTGTAGTAATTAAGATCTGATTTGTTCCGTTCCTGAATTTTATCAACGCACGTTCTCTGTCCTCCTGCTCCATTTTTCCATGAAATGTTCCATGAAATAAACCTTTCTCCAATAGCAAAGCGCTTATTCTATCTACAGCATCGCGGTGATTGCAAAACACGAGTGTCGCTGTATTTCCCAATTTACAAATCAAAGAAAATAAAGCATCGATCTTATCTTTTGTTTCTGCTTTTACAATTTTCAGCTTTAATCCTTCTGCTTTAACAGGGGTTTTACTCAAAAAATTAATTTCAACAGCATCATGAAGGCCGGCAAAATCGGGGATCGAATTCATTTTTGTTGCCGAGGTAAGCATCCGCTTTTGCAGGTTCTTCAGGTAATATATAATGAAGGACATGTCTTCCTGAAAACCAAACTCCAATGCTTTATCAAACTCATCCAATACCAACGTATGAATGGTAGCTGTATTTATATTTTTATTCCGGATATGAAATGCCAATCTTCCTGGTGTTCCGATCAATACTGCCGGTGCTTCTCCTAGACTATTCTTCTCCGTTTTTGTGGAATGTCCGCCATACGTACAATTAACTTTAAATCCGGTTTGCATTTGTTTGAACACTTGCTCAATTTGAATTGCAAGCTCACGGGAAGGAACAATCACTAATGCCTGAATGCCTTCTTTACTTTTATCCAATGAATTAAAAATAGGTAATAGAAAACCTAAGGTTTTGCCTGAACCGGTTGGGGACAATAATACAATATCCGTTGATTTCTTTGCCGCTTCAATCGTTGCCAATTGCATTTCATTTAAGGAGGCAATTTTTAAATTCTCCAACACTTTTGGTATCATACTACTCATTTTATTTTTTTGCAAAGGTAAGGTATTTATTGGGCTTGAAAGATTTACTTACTATAATGCACTTAATCATTTAATACCAAATCAAAAAAAATTACTTTTGGGTCTACGTAAAAACATGTTACATAGCTCATAAAAAAAGGACGATGAAAAAAAAGTACAATTTAAATTTCATTTTTCTGCAACTTATCCTCCTCTACTTTATCCCTGTTCCCTCCGGTTATTGCCAGGTAATAAAGCAGCAACTACTGCCAGGTGCTATTATCACATTAACCAATGACACCCTTAAAGGAATGATTAAAAACGGATCAGAATTGGATATGCAATTCCGCGTTGAATTCTATTCTGAATCCGGAGTTAAAACGGTATATAAACCAACAATAATAAATGGCTACTACCTTATCAAAAATGGGGAACTGAGCTGTTATGAAAGTTTCAGATACCCGAAAGCCTTTTATTTTCTGAATAGAAATTTCTTCCTGAAAAAAATTGTAGACGGAAAAACAGCATTGTATCTTTATAAAGAAGTTGGATACAATTTTTGGGGTGTTGGCAAAACCGTTTACTACTATTATTTTTTAAAGGAAAATGGAACGTGGATAAACACAAAACCAATAACAGCATATAATCTTAACAGACAATTGAAACTCTTCCTGAAGGATTGCGAACCCCTTCTGAAAGAAATTGAAACTAAAAAATTATTTATCGATGAACTTCCCGATCTGATTCAAAAACACAATAAATTCTGTACCTAAAAATTGAATATTGCAATTCCTGCAAACTAACAATCAAAACAAACATTTATTTGTACAAAAACCAATCTTTCAAAATTATATTCTGCCAATATTAATTTTCTTGGAATTTAAAGTAAATAATTTTACATTTAACTATACTATTATTGGGTTCATCTAATTTAATGCGAACCTTTAATAACAATCGATTAATATTATAGTAAAATTATATTAACAGTATCAAGACATGGCGGACGCAACAACTGATAAAAAAAGAAAAATAAATTCATCCATTGATGAAACTATTTTATTAAAAACATTTGATCTAATGTGTACAGCCAAAGCGATGGCTGAATTATATGAAGCAAATAAAGAAGTGACCGCAAAATATGTTCACGCTACTTCCCGAGGTCACGAAGCAATTCAGCTGGCTGTCGGTCTGCAATTATTACCTCAGGATTTCCTTTCTGCCTATTACCGTGACGACAGCATGTTACTTGGGATAGGGATGCAGCCTTATGAATTAATGCTTCAGCTACTAGCAAAACGCGATGATCCCTTTTCCGGTGGCCGAACGTATTATTGTCACCCCAGTTTAAAAAGAGATGACATGCCGAAAATACCAATGCAATCATCCGCAACAGGTATGCAAGCGATTCCTACTACAGGTGTTGCAATGGGTATTCAATATTTGGAGAAACAAAATTTACTTCCCGACTATGGGAACGACAAACCGATTGCCGTTTGTTCATTAGGCGATGCTTGCATCACTGAGGGAGAAGTTGCAGAAGCATTTCAAATGGCAGTTTTAAAAAAGATGCCGATCCTTTATGTGGTGCAGGATAACGAATGGGACATTTCTGCCAATGCAAAAGAAATCCGTGCACAGGATGCAACCGAATATGCGAAGGGATTTAAAGGATTAGAAACAAGAACCATTGATGGAACAGATTTTGAAAAATCATACAATACCGTTAAAGAAGTTATTGCCATTATTCGAAAGGAACGCAGACCATTTTTAATTCATGCTAAAGTTCCTTTGTTGAACCACCATACATCAGGCGTTCGCAAAGAATGGTACCGCGATGATTTGGAAGATGCACAAAAGCGTGATCCATTCCCAAGATTGCGCAATCAAATGATTGTTGCAGGATTTTTAACTTCTGAATTAAACGAAATTGAACTTCTTGCAAAAGAAAAAGTAGAGCGCGATTATCAGAAAGCATTATTAGCAGAAGATCCTCGTCCGGAAGATTTATTTGATCACGACTTCGCTCCTACTCCTGTTACAGAAGAAAAAGGTGAACGTGAACCTGCAGGAAAAGAAAAAACCGTAATGGTAGATTCTGCGCTGTTTGCAATTCGTGAACTAATGGCCAAACATCCGGAGTGTTTGTTATATGGACAAGATGTTGGAGGTAGATTGGGCGGAGTTTTTCGTGAGGCTGCAACCTTAGCTCAAACGTATGGCGATCATAGAGTATTCAACACACCTATTCAAGAAGCATTTATTATCGGGAGCACTGTCGGAATGAGTGCATCCGGCTGCAAACCAATTGTTGAAGTTCAGTTCGCTGATTACATCTGGCCGGGCTTAAATCAATTGTTTACGGAAGTGAGCCGCTCTTGTTATTTATCGAATGGGAAATGGCCGGTAAGCGCAATCATTCGCGTGCCAATTGGAGCGTATGGAAGTGGCGGACCATATCATTCATCAAGCGTTGAAAGTATCCTAACAAATATTCGTGGTATAAAAATTTGTTATCCATCAACAGGTGCCGATCTTAAAGGATTGATGAAAGCTGCCTACTATGATCCGAATCCAGTGATCATGCTCGAACATAAAGGATTGTATTGGAGCAAAATAAAAGGAACAGAAGATGCAAGAACGATCGAACCGGATGAAGACTATATCATTCCGTTTGGAAAAGCAAGAATGGTTCAAACTGTTGATGCGAAAAAAGAAAAAGGTTCATTAACAATCATCACCTATGGCATGGGTGTTTATTGGGCAAAAAATGCTGCTAAAGAATTTCCTGACCAAATTGAAATTGTTGATCTTAGAACTTTAAATCCATTAGATGAAGAAACAATTCTTTCATCCGTAAAAAAGCACGGCAAATGTATTGTACTTACTGAAGAGCCTTACAACAATGGCTTTCCACAAGCATTAGCTGGGCGGATCTCTAAAAAATGTTTTGAATTTTTGGATGCAGCAGTCGAAGTGATCGGTTCTGAAAACTTACCGGCTATTCCATTAAACTCAACCTTGGAAACAACCATGCTTCCAAATGCGGTTAAGGTTGCAAAGGCGATCAAAGAATTATTAAATTATTAAAGAATAACAACTGCATAAAAAAAGCTCCCGAGTGATCGGGAGCTTTTTTTATTTATTCTTGAACCATTACGCGCTTAATTTGTGGTCCTTTAATACCATTTTCGATCAATGCCTGATGAATATTTTCATACGCATTGAACTGTACCAGCAAATAATTGTCGGGGGTAGCATACGGCCGGATGGAAAGCACCATCGCACTTTCAGCGTATCCAACAATGTTTACGGTAGGCACAGGATCTTTTAATATCAGTTCATCCATACTCAACACCTCCAAAATTATTTTCCTCACCTTATGAATGTCTTCACTAAAATCTACTGTAACTTTAATATCCACGCGCAAACTTCCTTCCTTCGAAACGTTAATGATCGTGCCGTTTGACACCGCACCATTTGGCAAAATAACTGTTTTGTTTTCGCCCGTTATCATTATGGTATTAAAAATCTGAATTTCTTTTACCTGTCCGCTTTCACCCAGACATGTGATCAAATCGCCAACTTTAAAAGGCTTAAAAATCAAGATCAAAACACCTCCTGCAAAATTGGATAATGAACCTTGTAAGGCTAAACCGATTGCCAAACCTGCAGCACCGAATACGGCAACAAGTGATGTTGTTGGCAATCCGATCATTCCGGCAACAGTGATGAGTACAATAATCTTTAAACCGATGTTCACCAAACTTCTTACAAAACTTCCCAATGAAACATCGTAATGCCGCCCATTAAAATATTTTATCAAGATCTTATCAACCCGCTTAGCCAGCCAAAATCCAATTACAAAAGTCAGAAAAGCTTTAATCAAACCCGGCAAATAGGAAATCAGCGTATCAATATACGGATGTAACTTATTAAGTAATTCGTTACTCATGTTCTTTGTTTTAATGGTGTTTACAGGGCTCAAAGCTACAAATAAATGATTCTGTTTTAACAAATTTAAAAGAAGAAACAATGATTAATTTATAATTGATAACTTTGCAATTCAAACATTAAAAAAATGCTGTCAAACAACGATATTCTTAAAAAATTACGTGTAGCCTTAGAACTGAAAGACGATGACGTAATTAAAATTTTAAAGCTGGTAGATTTTGAAATCACTAAAAGTGAAGTGAATGCACTTTACAGAACTCCCGAGCATCAAAATTTCAAACCTTGCGGAGATCAGCTATTGCGTAATTTCTTAAACGGATTGATCATTTTTAAACGTGGTCCGATGCCACCGAAGCAACCCATAAAAATAGATTAAACTATTTTTTAAAAGCCTAGTTCATAAAAAAGCCTCAACAATTTAATTTGTCGAGGCTTTTTTTATTTATACATTATTATATTAAAAAAGCTTTACTACTTTTCCGATAATCGAAACACATTCCATCAATTGTTCTTCAGTAATCACTAATGGTGGTGCAAATCGGATCGTATCTCCATGAGTTGGTTTTGCTAATAAACCATTATTCATTAATTCGACACATACATCCCATGCCGTTTTTCCGTTACGCTCATTGATCACCATTGCGGCCCAAAGACCTTTCCCACGAACCATTTTAACAACTTCCGGATTAGCGGACTGAATGGCTTGCAACTCTTTCAATAATATTTTCCCGAGTCGTTCCGAATTTTCAGACAACTTCTCTTCTTTCAAAACAGTTAATGCAGCAATTCCAACTTTACAAGCCAATGGATTTCCACCATAGGTTGAACCATGTTGTCCGGGTTTGATACACAACATCACATCATCACTTGCCAAAACCGCGGCTACAGGATATGTTCCACCGGACAATGCTTTACCTAATATTAAAACATCCGGATGAACACCTTCGTGATCACATGCCAATATTTTTCCAGTGCGTCCTAATCCCGACTGAATCTCATCGGCAATAAATAAAACATTGTTTGCTTTACACAGATCATAACATTTTTTCAAATATCCTTCATCGGGAACAACAACACCTGCTTCTCCCTGAATTGGTTCAATTAAAAATGCTGCGATTGTTTTATCCATCAGCAATTCAGCTAAGGCGGGAGCATTATTGTATTCTACTGAAATTATTCCGGGAGTGAAAGGTCCGAAATTTTTACGGGCATCCTCATCATTACTTGCAGAAACAATTGAGATGGTGCGTCCATGAAAATTGTTTTTACAAACAATGATCTTCGCCTCATTTTCCGCAACTCCTTTTTTCTCATATGCCCATTTACGTGCTAATTTCAAGGCTGTTTCAACACCTTCAGCACCGGTATTCATCGGTAATACTTTATCGTAGCCGAAATAAGATGTAATAAACTGTTCGTATTCACCTAGCGAATCGTTATAAAAAGCACGGGAAGTCAAGGTTAACTTTTGAGCTTGCTCCACTAAAGCAGAAACAATTTTGGGATGACAATGACCTTGATTTACGGCACTGTAAGCAGATAAGAAATCAAAGTATTGCTTTCCATCTACATCCCATACAAATACGCCTTCTCCGCGTTCCAAAACAACTGGCAGCGGATGGTAATTATGTGCTCCGTGTTTATCTTCTAATGCGATTGCCTTTTCAGCGCTTATTTTATTGTGTTCCATTGTTTCCATACGTATCGTAAATTATTACGGGGCTCTTCCCGCCTTCGTGAGTATTCCCCGGGAATGTATTCCTTAAACATTTTATAGGGCAAATTTAATGAAAATAACGGAATTATTATGATATTGCAAACTAGATTAACGGTCGTTGCCTCTCATCCTTTGTCACGACACAGGATCTTAATTTTAATGACGTATATTAAACATCAGAATA
>JBILYL010000324.1:0-3271 GCA_044377775.1 Bacteroidia bacterium | reverse complement strand
TCCATGCTGTTCTGTCTTTTTTATCTGTCAATGGAAGCAGAGCTTGTAGTGATTCTTTCGCATCACCCATCACCGCTATATCAGCAGGGATGATCTTATTAACTTCTGAAGGATCGATCTCAAAATGAATAACCTTCGCCTGCTTTGCATATTTTTCCACATTGCCTGTAACACGGTCATCGAAACGCATTCCGATTGCGATCAATACATCGCATGCATTTGTGAGTAAATTCGGACCATAGTTTCCGTGCATCCCTAAATATCCGGCATACAATGCATGGTCGGGAGGAAAGGCTGATAATCCCAAGAGGGTAGAGGCGACAGGTATTTGAGCTTTTTCGGCCAAAGCCAACAATTCTTTTTCTGCTCCTGATAACAATACTCCATGTCCGCACAATATGAAAGGTCGCTCAGCAGTATTTATTAATGCGGCAGCTTTTTTTACATCATCCACATTTACTTTTGGAGTTGGAAAATAACTCCGTATGCTTTCACACTTTTCATAGTTGTAAACTGTTTTTCCGAATTGAGCATCTTTGGTGATGTCAACTAAAACTGGACCCGGTCTTCCGCTTGTAGCGATGTAAAAAGCTTTCGCAATTGCCGGAGCGATGTCTTCAGCTTTCGTTACTTGTATATTCCATTTGGTAACAGGCATTGAAATTCCAACTACATCTGTTTCCTGAAAAGCATCTGTTCCCAATAAGTGTGATGCTACTTGTCCTGTTATACAAACAAGAGGTGTTGAGTCGATCTGTGCATCCGCGATACCTGTAATTAAGTTGGTTGCACCCGGTCCGGATGTCGCAAACACTACTCCCGGTTTTCCTGATACACGTGAATACCCTTGTGCAGCGTGTGTTGCACCTTGTTCATGTCTCACTAAATAATGATTCAGCTGTTCGGTATAATCATATAAGGCATCATAAACGGGCATGATCGCTCCTCCGGGATAACCAAAAACGGTGCTTACTTCTTCATCCAGCAACGACAAGATCAATGCTTCGGCACCGGTTACTTCCTGATCATATTTTGTATGTTTTTTCATTTTAAAATTAATTTTTTATAGATCAGTTAAACATCCTGTGCTGGCAGAGCTTACCTGTTTTGCATATTTATAAAGCACTCCGTTCTTAACTTTTAACACAGGCTGCTTCCATTCTTTTTTTCGTTCAGATAATTCCGCATCGCTGAGTAAAACATTTATTTTATTTTGCACCGCATCAATCACGATCGTATCTCCGTCTTTCACCAAGGCGATCGGTCCTCCTTCAAATGCTTCCGGACTAACATGTCCGACTACGAAACCATGAGTGCCACCTGAAAATCTTCCGTCCGTTATCAGTGCAACACTGTTTCCTAATCCTGCACCGATCAAAGCGGAAGTTGGTTTTAACATCTCCGGCATTCCCGGACCGCCTTTGGGTCCTTCATTCCGAATGACCAATACATTCCCCTGTTTTACTTTCCCTTCCCTGATACCTTTGATACATTCAAATTCATTTTCAAAAACAATTGCCGGACCGCTGAATGTTTCACCTTCTTTGCCGGTGATCTTCGCTACGGATCCTTCCGGAGCGAGGTTCCCATACATCACTCTTAAATGTCCGCTGCTTTTTATTGGTGTTTCTGCCGGTACGATCACATCTTGTCCTGCACTTAGTCCGGGTAATTCCGCAAGATTTTCTGCGATTGTTTTTCCGGTAACGGTTAAACAGTCGCCATGCAGTAATTTTTTTTCTAATAAATAACGCATCACAGCAGGTATTCCGCCAACGGCAAATACATCTTCCATTAAATACTTTCCACTGGGTTTCAGATCAGCCAATACAGGAGTTCTTTCGTTGATACGGCTGACATCTTCTAAGGTGAATTCGATGTTAGCGGTTTTTGCCATTGCCAATAAATGCAATATCGCATTGGTGGAACCACCTAGCACAACGACAATAGTTAAAGCATTTTCAAACGATTTTTTACTGAGGATGTCAGAAGGCTTCAGATCTTTTTCTAAGAGTACTTTTAAAAATTCTCCTGCCTTCAGGCACTCTTCTTTTTTCTCAGCGCTCATTGCCGGATTGGATGAGCTATACGGTAAACTTAATCCCAGCGCTTCTATCGCTGATGACATGGTGTTGGCTGTATACATTCCTCCGCAGGCACCTGCACCCGGACAAGCATTTTTTATGATACCTTTAAAATCTTCATCGCTTATTTTTCCTGCATACTTTTCACCCAATGCTTCAAAGGCGGAAACGATGTTTAATTTTTTGTCCTTGTATTTTCCCGAAGCGATTGTTCCACCGTAAACCATTATGGATGGACGGTTTACGCGGATCATTGCCATGGTAACACCGGGCATGTTTTTATCGCAGCCGGCTATTGTAATCAGACCATCGTAATAATGTGCTGCCGTAACTGCTTCTACAGAGTCTGCAATTATTTCACGTGATACCAATGAATACCTCATGCCTTCTGTGCCATTGGTGATGCCGTCACTTATTCCGATCGTATTAAATTGCAGTCCGACCAAGCCATTTTTCTGAACACCTTCTTTCACATATTTTGAAAGTACATTCAAATGCATGTTGCAGGTATTTCCTTCATACCAGGTTGAAGCAATGCCCACTTGTGCTTTCATCATGTCTTCATCCGTTAATCCGACACCATAAAGCATTGCTTGTGATGCGGGCTGCGACTCATCCTGAGTTACGGTTTTGCTGAATTTATTTAAGTCCATAATTATACAAATGAAAAATTACCATATTCGTTAAATGCTACTCTGCGTGCATATTTTGCCTGCAATACCGATCCGAGTGAATCTTCCCATCTTAATTTAAAATTAACCCTGTCTAAAGATTGGATGCCGGCTACTTCAGCTGCTGTTCCTGTGAAAAAAGCACTGTCTGCTCCTTTAACTTCTTCCGGAGTAAAGTGTTTTTCTACCAATTTAAATCCTAACTCTTCACACAATTCAAACATCGTTGCGCGGGTAATACCGGGTAAAATATTTCCAAGCGGTGAGGTATACAGCACTTCATCTTTTTCAAAAAAGAAGTTTGCTCCGGGTCCTTCAGCTACAAATCCGTTTGCATCCAGCAACAATGCTTCATCAAATCCTTTTTGTTTCGCTTCTGTTGTTGCCAGAATCGAGTTCACATAATGTCCGGTTACTTTCGCTTCAACATGACAGGATTTCGGATTGGGACGTTGATAAGAGGATATCATGACATCCAGTAATTTGTTTCCTAAATATTTCCCCCATTCCCAGGCG
>JBILYL010000323.1:0-3278 GCA_044377775.1 Bacteroidia bacterium | reverse complement strand
CCAACTGTTGAATTCCCGTTTGGTTGGCATTCGTTATAAGACCATTCTTATCAAGAATAAAATAAGCGACAGGAGCAAATTCAAATAAATTGGTGAACTCATCAATCGACTTGAGAAGTTTTGATTGCGTAATGAGGAGTTCCTCATTCTGCATTTCCAATTCAAATTTATACACCTCCAATTCGTGCCTGATCTCGGAATCAACACCCTTGTTCAATTTTTCAACTTGCAACTTAAGCTTTTCTTCCGCTTTTTTCCGGAATTTCAAAAAGACTTTATTTTCAGAATCTTTCTTATTCATTTTTTCCCTTTAAGAGATTTAACATCCGGAATAATTTCCTGCCAAACGCCAACAATATATGGAATTCTTCCGTTTTCAGCAGAGGCATAACGAATATAATTGGTGAAAATTTTATATTTCCCATCAGCACATTTCCATCTGAAAGGAATATCTAAGCTGCCCTTTTTAGAAACAGAAGCAAATGCAGCAATGACAATCTTTTTATCTGCAGGGTGAATACGATTGACCCAGAAAGAGGATTTGTTAGTGAATTGTTCCGGCATAAAACCGGTTACTTTTTCGCAACTTTTTCCAACAAAGGATATTTTTACGTCAGGATCCGCGATGCAGGTATATGGAATCGCTGTAAGATTTTCCATGATCAGATTCAAATGCTCATTGGTCTTTTTTAATTTCTCTTCAACATTTTTTTGTTCCGTTATTTCTACAAAAGTGACTAGTACTCCTTCAATAATATTTTCTGCTGTGCGGTATGGAAGAATGCGCATGTGATACCAGGTACCATCGATTGCTTTCACATCCACTGATTTTACAGCAAGCGTTCTAAGAGCATTTCTTACATCATCAGCCAATGCTTTGTAAACAATATTGCTTGACAAATGCATTACAGGCCGATCAATATCGGAAGGAATCAAATTAAATATTTTTGTGGCTGCTGGTGTAAATCGTTTTATCTTCAGATCTCTGTCAAGAAAAACAGTTGCCACTTCTATACTTGATAGTAAATTAGTCAAATCATCGTTCGCCTGAGAGAGTTGTTCAATTTTAGTAGACAACTCCGTGTTCACAGTTATCAATTCCTCGTTTACAGATTGCAATTCTTCGCGTGACGTTTCCAGTTCCTCATTAGTACTCTGCAATTCCTCATTAGAAGACTGGAATTCTTCATTAGTAGTTTGAAGATCCTCATTTGAATTTTCCAACTCATCAATGGCTGTTTGCAGATGCTTACGTGTAATTTTTAGTTCCTTTTCAAGCTGGCTGATCTTTGACTTGGGATTTCCTTCGGTTTTTGAAATGCGGTCGAAAATTGCTTTTTTAGATTTTTCCATCGTTTCGAAAATAATCATGAGCGCACCAAGGTCTGTTTCTTTATTCAACACCGGCTTAACGATGAGATTAATGGATTGGAAATGTTCATTCACTTTCACTTCCACATCTTTTGTCTGCACTTCAGCTTTCGTAGACCGGGATTTCCTGATAGCAGCTTCTAGATCAGATTTAATACCCCTTTTCGCCATTTCAAGAATATTTAAACTAGCCTCTCCGTTAGACGGCTCAATGTATTGCCCGATATTACCGGAAAAATAAAGAGCGTCATTATTTTTGTCAATAATTACAGAAGGTGGTGCATAATTATCGAGCAGAATTTTCTCCGTTAAACCCGATACATTCAGTTTTTTTTTGGTAGAAAATCGAGAAACAAGCTTAGGAGACGATTGACTTAATTGAATTGGTAGCAATTCATATTCAGTATTCGGTTTTATGTTGTTATTTTCCTTTGTTTTTTTATAAATTTTGATCTTCGGATCGAATACTGAAAATGAATTTGAATATTCACCAATACTTTCAGAAGTGCCCAATAATAAAATACCATCGCTATTCAAACTGTAGTGAAAAGTAGGAATGATCCTTTTCTGCAGATCGCTGTTCATATAAATCAACAGATTGCGGCAGGAGATCATGTCCATTTTAGAGAACGGAGGATCTTTTATCACATTGTGGAGTGCAAATACCACCATTTCACGAATCTCTTTTTTCAACATGTATCCATTTTCTTTATGAATAAAAAAACGGGATAATCGCTCTTTAGAGAGATTTGAAAGTGTACTTTCAGAATAGAATGCGTTACGGGCAAATTCAATTGCATCTTTATCGATATCGGATGCAAAAATAGTTACTTTTAAAAATTGTTTATTTTTTTCCAAAGCTTCCTTAAACAAGATCGCCAGCGAGTATGCTTCCTCACCTGTAGAACAACCACAAACCCATATACGAATATCTTGCTTTTCGCTGCATTTTTTAAAAAGATGCGGAATAGCCTTTTTTTCAACTGAATCAAAAACCTCCTCATCTCTGAAGAAGGAGGTAACTCCAATTAAAAAATCTTTGTATAATTTTTCTACTTCTGAAGGGTTGTGCTGAAGTAATGCAATGTAATCATCTATTGAATCAATTTGGTTGAATGCTATTCGTTTACCGATCCTACGAAGAATCGTATTGGTTTTATAATTGGAAAAATCGTAACCTGTTTGATTCTTTATCATCAGGAGTATTTTCTTCAATTGATTTTCCTGAGGAACATTCAATTCAGAATCTGTAACAATATTTACGGCTTTATTTTTAACATATTTTAGAAGCTGCACAGGGATTTTTTCCGCAGGCAAAATAAAATCAGCCACCTTAGCTGATATTGCACTTTGCGGCATTCCTTTAAATTGAGCCGACTTGGGATCCTGAACAATAGCAAGACCACCTTCCGCTTTGATTACTTTTAATCCCAATGTTCCTTCAGTACCTGTTCCTGAAAGGACAATACCTATTGCATTTTCCTTCATGTCAACCGCCAATGAATGGAAGAATGTATCGATCGGTCGTCTTAATGCTCTTGACTCTTGTGTTTTTTTCAACCAAAGAACACCTTCAATGATCAGCAGATCTTTATTGGGAGGAATCACATATACACAATCCGGTTTTACAGCAAGTCCGTCTGTGATTTCAAAAACGTTCATTTTGGTATGTTTTGCTATCAATTCGGTCAATAGGCTTTTATGAGTGGGATCAAGGTGTTGAACAATTACGTATGCAATCCCTGTTTTATCAGAAGTTTTATCAAAAAACTGTTCGATCGCCTCCAATCCACCCGCTGATGCACCAATGCCTGCAACAAATAAATTTTCAGTTATGAGAGATTTAACTTGTTTAACAGCTACCGGTCGCTTTTTTTTAAGCACCGTTTTTTTTAAAGTATTTTTTT
>JBILYL010000322.1:0-3287 GCA_044377775.1 Bacteroidia bacterium | reverse complement strand
AAATCAAGAAAATGAATGGCCGCACCTTTTTGTGCATTCAATACGGCAACGAGATCGCGGGCAACACCAACATGAGATGTTGCATCAGCTCGATTTGGAGTAAGTCCAATCTCTAAAACATGGTCTTCTTCAATTTTAAAATATTCATTTGCTGGCGTACCAACTTTTGCCGAAGCATCCAACACCATAATTCCGGCATGCGAAACACCCAATCCTATCTCATCTTCCGCACAGATCATTCCCTCAGAATTTTGCCCACGTATTTTTGATTTTTTTATTTCGAACGGCTCACCGGTTGTTGGAAAAAGCTGAGCTCCGATCGTAGCAACAATAACTTTTTGTCCAGCTTCCACATTTGCAGCACCGCATACAATATTCAATAAAGTACCAGCTCCCACATCAACAGTCGTTAAATTCAAACGATCTGCATCGGGATGTTTTTCTTTTGAAATAACTTCACCAACAAAAATTCCCTTCAGACCGCCTTTTACAGTTTCGAATTTTTCTATAGCTTCTACTTCCAATCCGCAATCGGTCAATAATATTCCTATTTCCTCCGGTGACAAGTCGGTTTTAATGTATTCTTTAAGCCAGTTATATGATATTTTCATTATTTTGTTTTATGCTTTGAATAGGTACAAAAATAAGAAATAAATCGTAGTAAAAGGCATCAAAATGTTGGTGTAATTTAACCACATAGAAACATAGGCTTTTAAGGCGCGGTGCTAAACATAGCTGATATAAAACACAAGCATAGACTATGAGTAAAATATTTATTTTTCTATCATAAACTCCTTATCTATGTTTCTATGTGGTTAAAAAACACGTAGCTTTGTCATCTATGGACGACTTATTTACATACTACACAAACAGAATATCCAAGTTCAACAAGGAAATTGACGAACAGAATAGCAAATTTTCCAAGATCTTCTATTCCCGAATTCTATTATTCCTTTTAGCGCTTGTTCTCTTCATTCTTTTCTATAAAACACAAGCTGTTTTTGCTTATTCGTTTGCAGGAATCACCGTTGTTCTTTTTCTTTTTTTATTGAGCATGGAACTCCAATTAAAAAGGAAAACCAGCTTTTTAAAAAATCTGATCAAAGTAAACGAAATAGAAATTCAACTTATAAAAAAAGATTTTAACGGAATAAATGAAGGCATCGAATTCATCGACAAGCAGCATCATTTCATTTCCGACCTTGATATTTTCGGAAGAAAATCTATTTTCCAGATCTTAAACCGCACATCTACATACACAGGAAGAGTGAAGCTTGCAGATTGGTTGACAAATCCATTTCTCGATAAAAAGAAGATCATTCAGCGACAAACTGCAGTTAAGGAACTATCCACAAAACCGGAATGGAATCATGAATTTATTGCTTTGGGATTTCAAAACAAAGAACAAGCGAAAGACAAAGAAGTAATTGAAGAATGGCTGAATGAAAAAAACACGTTTTCAAATTTATTTCTAAAGATCTCTTCTATCCTTCTTCCGCTATTGTCGGTCATTTCCATCGTTCTTTATTTTACCGGGATCATCAACGAAACTCCGTTCACTCTATTATTTTTCACTCAACTTTTTATTATCGGCTCTTACACTAAACGTATCAATAAGATACACGACAACCTCAGCCGCAAATTCGATTCCATTGAAAAATACCGTCAACTGATCTCCTTGATCGAATCAGAAAAATTCGATTCAACATTATTAAACGACTTAAAATCAATTTTCAAAAAAGAAAACGAGTCTGCAAGTGAAAGCATTAAGGAATTAAAAAAACAAACGGACAAGCTGGATGCGCGGATGAATATTGTAGTAGCTGTTCTTCTGAATGGCATCTTACTATGGGATATTAATATAATGCGCAGAATAGAAAAATGGCGAAATTCTCATAAAGACAATTTCATAAAATGGGTGGATGCAATTGGTGAGTTCGATGCATTTATCAGCTTAGGAATGTACGCACATAACAATCCTGATTATATATTTCCGGAGGTTGAAACCGACCACTTTGTAATTGAAGCAGAGAATATCGGACATCCGCTGCTCAACGAAAAGATACTTATAAAAAACAATTATCACATCAGTCATGCACCCAAAGTAGACTTACTTACAGGAGCAAACATGGCCGGGAAAAGCACGTTCTTAAGAACGGTAGGCGTGAACTTAACGATAGCAATGATCGGAGCTCCGGTTTGTGCAAGTCGTTATAAATTTTCACCGATTCATTTATTCACCAGCCTTAGAACAAACGATTCTTTACAAGAAAACGAATCTTTCTTTTATGCCGAATTAAAACGATTGCATTTATTAACAGAGCAATACGAACAAGGAAGACAGGTTTTCTTTTTATTAGATGAAATTTTAAAAGGAACCAATAGTAAAGACCAACATGCAGGTTCGGAAGCACTCATCAAAAAAATATTGAGATTAAACGGAGTAGGAATTGTAGCAACACACGATGTGGAATTATCAAAACTCTCATCGCAATTTCCAAATCAAGTTCGAAATTTACGTTTTGAAATTACCATCAAAGACGACAAACTAAATTTCGACTACAAATTATCTGAAGGAGTTTGCTCTACGATGAATGCTTCATTTTTGATGAAGAGCATGGGGATTGTTGATTAAAACAATTGTTTATTTTCAACCGCCATTGCGAGGAACTAGGCAACCTCAAACCATAAACCAATGATGTTCATGTGAGATTGCCGCGCCCTTTCTTCGAAGAGGGCTCGCAATGACGCTCCGAATAGAACCTATTTACTCCTTCACAATCTTCTTCATCCCAACAAGCTCATAATCACTTTCCACTTTCACAAAGTATAATTCATCCGCTTATTTCAAAAATCAATTACATTTTGTTGGTTGAAGATTTTGGGAGTCAAAAATAAATCCCTACTTAAACTTATCCTTCAAAGCAGCCAACTGGCTTGCAAAATCATTTGCAGGCGGTTCCGGTTTTCCTTTTTTGTTATTATTGTTTTGAGCAGATTTAGAAACTGGTGCAGGTGCAACATTATCTTTCATCGACAAAGCAATTCGCTTTCTTTGCGCATCTACTTCGGTTACAGTTACCATTACTTGTTGTTGCACTTTCACAACAGTGTTTGGGTCGGAGACAAATGTGTTTGACAATTGAGAAACGTGTACTAATCCATCTTGGTGAACGCCAATATCTACAAAGGCTCCGAAGTTAGTTACGTTGGTAACAATTCCAGGCAATTTCATTCCTACTCTTAAATCTGCTATTTCATGAACGCTATCGTCAAACTTAAATACC
>JBILYL010000321.1:0-3294 GCA_044377775.1 Bacteroidia bacterium | reverse complement strand
CATCTGAAGTCTCTTTGGCAAACTATTCTTTTTTTATGGGTGCTTCCAATGATAATCTCGAGGAAGTATTAAAAACAGATCCTCAAAATGTTTGTGGAATAAAAGTATTCATGGGCTCATCAACAGGCAATATGCTTGTTGATAAACGTGAAACATTGGAAGGTTTATTCTCCAAATGTAAAATGTTGATTGCTACACACTGTGAAGATGAAGAAACCATCAGACATAATATGCAGGTGTATAAAGAGAAATATGGAGAGGATGTACCTGTTGAATGCCATCCTCTGATTCGCAGCGAAGAAGCTTGTTACAAGTCGTCCTCCTTAGCTTTAGAACTCGCAAAAAAATACAATACGCGATTACATATTTTACACATCTCCACAGCTAAGGAAGTGGAATTGTTCGACAATAGCATTCCATTAAAAGAAAAACGGATTACTGCTGAAGCGTGTATACATCATTTGTGGTTTTCGGATGAAGATTACAAGACGAAGGGTAATTTTATCAAATGGAATCCGGCAGTAAAAAAAGCGAGTGACAGAGATGCGATTTTGAAGGCTGTATTAGAAAACAAGATTGATGTGATTGCTACTGATCACGCGCCACATACACTTGAAGAGAAGAAGCAAACTTATTTTAAAGCACCTTCAGGTGGTCCTTTGATTCAACATTCATTAGTTGCAATGATTGAAATGCACAAGCAAGGGAAGATTTCCTTGGAAAAAATTGCCGAAAAAATGGCGCATGCCGTTGCAGATTGTTTTCAAATTGAAAAACGAGGATACATCCGCGAAGGATATTTTGCTGATTTAGTATTGGTGGACTTACATAAATCATTTGTAGTTCACGAATCTAATATTATTTATAAATGCGGTTGGTCACCATTTGAAGGTTTTGAATTTCACTCTTCAATAAAATATACGTTTGTAAACGGACAATTAGTTTACGAAAATGGTCTCTTTAATGAAGCGGTAAAAGGAGAACGATTAACATTTCAACGATAATTTAACTTTTTAATATTACTACTGTGCTCTACTGGCTGTTAAAACCTTTTGTCTATTTTTCATTGAGAGTTTTTTATAAAGTCGATGTGAAAGGATTGAATAAGATTCCACGCAATAAGCCTGTGATACTTGCTCCCAACCATTCAAACGGGTTTGTAGATCCTGTAATATTAGCGGAGTTGCCGCCCCAAAAAGTGCGTTTTTTTGCCCGTGGGGATGTCTTTAAAGGAGCATTTGCCAAATGGATTCTGAATCAAATGAATGTAAGTCCGATGTACCGGATGCAGGATGGTTTTGCTGAACTTAAAAAAAATGACAAATCATTTGAGGAATGTCGTAACCTGTTAACAGCCAATAAAACAATTTTAATTTTCCCTGAAGGTTTGTGTGTTCAGGAAAGACGACTTCGTCATTTAAAAAAAGGATTGACCCGGATCGCTTTTCAAACGCTTGAGTCCTTTAACTATTCGAAAGATATTTTGGTGATTCCCGTTGGAATCAATTATCAGGCAGCCACGAAATTCCGTAGTAAAGTGTTTATTGATATTGGAAATCCCATCTCAATGAAAGAATACGAAGAGAGTTATAAATCGGATAAAGTTAAGGCGATAAATGAGTTCACTAAGAAGTTAGAAGAAAAGCTTCTCGAGCAGGTAACAAATATCAATGATCCTCATAACGATAAACTTGTTTCTAATATCGAGGAAGTATACACACACAAATGGCTTGTCGATAAACATTTGAATTCTTCAAAATTAAGGAATCAAGGGATCGCAAGTTCTGAAATAATTGAAATGGTGAATGTGCTTGATGAAAAAGATCCGGAATTATTAGCTTCGCTTAAAAGCAAGATCAATCCATACATAAAACTGTTGAACGAAAATAATTTACGAGATCATCTTTTGCGAGAAGAAAACATCAATAAAATGAACTTCGGCACATTTTTATTAGAGTACATCATTGTATATTTAGGCGCACCACTTTATTTTGTTGGTTTGCTTTTGAATTACCCTCCTTATTTTATTGCTGAAAAATTTGCAGGAAAAAAAGTCAAGAAAGCTGAATTTTATGCGTCTTTCAGGGCCAATTTATCTTTGATATTCTGGACACTTTATCTGTTCATTCAACTCACAGCTGTAGCAATAGTTTTTAAAAGTTGGCTTTTAAATTTGGTTTTTATTCTAGTCGTTTCTCTGACCGGATTTTATGTGTTGGAGTTTTATCCGGTATTGAAAAAGATTCAAGGACGATGGAAATTGCTTCGTATGGTTCGTAAAGATCGTGCAACAGTTGAAAAACTGGTGAATTTTCGCACAGAGGTAATGAACGAATTGGAGATTGCCAAAAAGAAATATTTTTCATTGGTTAAATGATCCGCGTAATATATTTGAGCGAAGGACAGCTCAATCAGCTACCATAGGGAGAAAATAAAAAATCCATCTGTGTGTCCAGATCGTAAAGCATTGTAAAGCTTCTTGAATCTTTTATGCAAAAGGGTTCTAATAATTGAATCATATTTTTATAGCCATCCATCGTCAGATCACAGAAAAAGGTTTTGTTATCCATACTAAAAATGCCTTCATTAGTTTCGGAAAGGTGAAGTATAAGCTTGCAATTGATGTTTTCAATAAATTCAAGAGAGTTCAGGTCAAGTACTTGTTCTTTTTCTATTAGTGTTTTCTGAATAGCATCCCGGAATTGTATGGCTTCTGCCATATCGAAATTGAAAAGCCGTATCACCTGATCCTGATATTCGTTAATGTTGTCAAGGAATTCTAATTTCATAATTTTATTTTTTTCAATAAATATCTGATCATTCTATGGTATATACTCAGAAGAACGGTCTTTTAGTCAGACCAACTAAACCGGGGTAATTGATGTTTGTTTTTTATTAAGCAACATCTGGAATCACTTCTGCTTTATTCACTCCGTCATATTGAATGATAATTGTTGAATCTTTATTTTCTATAATGTTATCTTTTTCGAAAGCATTGAAATTGAATTGCAGCGGTAGAATAATGTATCTGAATTTATGATGATTCAATCTTTTGTCTTCAATGATTTTGTTTTTTTGTATTCGCTCTATTTCTTCAATGAACAACGTTTGTGGCTTTACCTTATGATGAAGATAGTAGTCGATCGCAACAAGTTGATTGATAATGGGATCATCGCTGAATTTTTCAGAAACATATTCGGTCATGATCTCAAAAATGTCGTTCAAAGAAAATTTGTGAAGATCCCTTTTTGATTCAAAATGCAATCCTAATCCAAGAAGAAAATCAAAGACAGA
>JBILYL010000225.1:0-5057 GCA_044377775.1 Bacteroidia bacterium | reverse complement strand
GGAGACGATGTTAAAGAAGGTGATGTTGTTGTCGTCTATTCTGTTCAGGATGAATTTCTTGGAATGGGGCACTATCAAATCGGGTCGATCGCAGTACGCATGTTTTCTTTTACTGAAGTGACCCCGAATTATGATTTCTGGAAAAGTAAGATTCAAAAAGCGTATGATTTTCGGACACAATTAAATTTGACAGACAATTCTTCGACCAATTGTTACCGTTTATGCTTTGGTGAGGGTGATGGGTTACCGGGATTTATTATTGATTATTATAACGGTACAGCTGTTTTTCAGTCGCATTCCATCGGTTTACATTTAATAAAACATGAATTTGTAAAAGCACTTCAGGAAATTTACGGAGACGAACTGCAAGCAGTTTATGACAAAAGTGAAGAAACAATGCCAAAAAATGCTCCGATAAAAGCACCGAATGGTTATTTGTGGAAACGCAATGACTCACCTTTAGAAACTGTTGCATTGGAAAATAATCACAAGTTTGCAGTAGATTGGGAAGGCGGACAAAAAACAGGATTCTTTTTAGATCAAAGAGAAAACCGGGAATTACTCGCTCATTATTCAAAAGATAAAGTTGTGTTAAATACCTTTTGTTATACGGGAGGCTTTTCTGTATATGCTGCGCTAGCCGGTGCCAAAGAAGTTCACTCGACTGATATTTCTAAAAAAGCAATCGAGTTAACGGATAAAAACATTGAACTCAACAACATTAAAAACCATACATCATTCGTGGCTGATACGTTTGATTTTTTGAAAAACAGAGAGAATACATACGACATCATTGTATTAGACCCTCCTGCTTTTGCAAAGCATCAAAATGTAAAACACAACGCGATCATGGGTTACAAGCGGTTAAATTACGAAGCGATCAAACAAATTAAACCGGGCGGATTGTTGTTTACATTCTCCTGCTCTCAGGTGGTTGATAAAAATACATTCAACAGTACTGTTATGGCCGCAGCAATTGAAGCAGGCAGAAACGTTCGCGTTTTACACCACTTATCACAACCTCCTGATCATTGTGTAAATATTTTCCATCCAGAGGGGGAATATTTAAAAGGATTGGTTGTTCATGTTGAATAGCACAAAAAACCACCATACAGGTGGTTTTTTTTGTGCTTAGAATTCAATAATGATTCCCAGTGTTGATAATGAAGTACCCGATGAATTATCGATCAACTTCGTCTTATATGCTGCAGGATTGTCAGGGTCAGTTTGTGCGTTTCCATCGGCATCTCTATCGAGAATTAAAATTGATGGCTGATCCGATTTTGCACGATAAACATTTTGAAGATCATAATAGATATCCAGTGACCATTTTTTAAAGAAAAACTTTTTATCGATTCGCAGATCTAATTGATGAAATGCACGCAATCTCTTTTCATTCAACTGGCTGTAATCATTCAAGCCTCTGCTGTTAATATCCCAGACCGTTTTCCGAGATGATGTTTGCACATCTATTGGTGTGTAGGGTGTTCCTCCCTGGTAGCGCCATTTGAAACCAATCTCCCAATTCCGTTTGATTTTTTTTCCGAATGTTGCGGATACTATATTTCCATTGTCCCAGGCGGATGGTTTATTGTTGCCTCTTTTATCCTCAAACTGGCTTTTTACCCATGTGTAAGCGATGATTCCATAAAAGCCTTTAAATAGTTTTTGTTGTATTAAAAACTCTATACCATATGCTTTCCCATCGGACGTTGAAACAACCGGCTCATTACCAATCACACCATAATCTCCGCCAAGGTTTGCAAGGCTCAAAGAGTCGCGAAGCGCAAAGGGATAATTGGAATATACTTTATAAAATCCCTCCACAGATATTTTTGTATTTATTTTGGTCGTGTATTCAAAGCCTGCCACAAGGTGATCGTTGGTGATATAAGTAACCTTGTTTTCTTTATTTGTTAGCACATTCAATGAGTCGCGATAGCCTAAAACAGTATATGTAGGTAATTGATAATACCTGCCGGTATTAAAATTAAAACTGAAGGCATCTGTTATGTTAAAAGCGAATGAGAATCGTGGTGAAAACTGATTCAGTGGATTGATCATTTGGGATGAATAGTCAGAGAAATCTGTTCTTGCTCCAACAGAAAGTAAAAGGCGCTGATCAAAGAATACTTTACTGATTTGTCCGAAAGCAGCGTATTTATTAAAATTTAATTTTGAGTCAAAGTCAATAACAGTTGTTCCAACCGGAGTTGTGATCTTATTAAACGTTGAATTGGTATAAGTTACATTTTCAAATCCAAGTCCGACATTTATTTTAAATCCATTATTACGATAGGTGTTTTCCAAACGAACTTTATTTTCAATTTCCTGAGAAACATAATCCAATATCTTGTTGCTCTCGATACGTTCATCATTATTCAGATATTTATATGAACGGTTATTTAAATGATTCCGGCTAACGACAAAAGTCAAATAACTTTTTTCGAAATAATGCTTATAGTTTGCACCCAAAGCATAATTCCATTGTTTGTTGACAGGTAGATATCCAAGAATATATTTTTGCTGTTCAGTTTCATTTGCATCTAAGTTCAACTTGAAATCATCGAGTGCGCCTAAACCGATGAGAGACAGTTCGTTTTTTTCATTCAGTCGGATTTTCGCTTTAAATTGCGCATCATTATAAACAGGCAAAAAAGGGAGTTCTAACAGCTTGAATAGCCATCCCAAATATGATCTGCGGGCTGAAATAATAAATGTTGTTCTTTTACCGATCGGTCCATCAAGTGTTAAACCAATGTCAGAAGACCCCAATGTAGCAGTCGTTACAAGTTTTTCTGAATTTCCATCTTTCATCTTAAAATCAAACACCGAGCTTAATGCATTGCCTCTGTTCACGGGGAAGGCTCCGGAATAAAAATCCACTTCCCTGATAAAATTTACATTGATCATTCCTACAGGTCCACCCGAACCACCTTGTGTTGCAAAGTGATTGATATTGGGTACTTCAATTCCATCCAAATAAAAACGGTTTTCATTGGGTGCGCCACCACGGATGATGATATCATTTCGGAAGGAAACTGTTGATGCTACCCCGGGTAAAGATTGTATTACTTTAGAAATATCTCTGTTGCCACCAGGATTTCTGTCTATTTCTGAAGAACCAATTGTGCGAAGAGACACCGGACTTTCCTCTGTTTTATTAAATGGTGACGCGGTAACTTCAACAACATTAAGACTGTCTGTTTTTTCATCCAGCCCAATGTTTAAAACCGTTGGTGTGAAATTATTTACCTGAATCTCAAAAATTGTTTTTTTACTGAATCCAACAAAAGAAGCGGTGATGTTGTATAATCCCGGGCTTAAATTCTTTAATTCATATTTCCCTTCAATATCCGTTGTTGTAGCTGCGCTTGTGCTGGCAATGCCAACTGAGGCGAATGGAATCGGCTCGTTATTAATGGCATTGTATACTCTCCCTTTAATAATGCCATTTTGAGCAATGATTGCTATCGTGAATAATTGTAACGTGAAAAATAATATTCTTTTTTTCATAAATAAAATGCTTTTTTAATATTACAAAAGTAAACGCTTTTTGTTTACTAATACTGAATTAAAGAGAAAATGAATTTTAAAATCTGGATGGGATTATGGAAACTATCTTCTTTTTCTAAAAAAATTATAATACTTATATATTATTATATCATAGATAAGAGCAACTGTAAGAAGCAAAGATGCAATCACAAGAATGCCAAGTAATAATGAAGAATAAATAAACCCGCCTAAGATACATCCAAGAAAAAAACAAAGAATGATTGCTGAACGCAATTCTATACTTTTGTATAGTTTTTCTTTTTGTTTTCTTTCTTTATAAAAAAACAATTGGGATAGTTCTATACCAAGGTCGGTAAATAAACCTGTAAGATGCGTTGTTCTGACCGTTGAACTAGAAATTTGAGTAACGAGTGAGTTTTGAACGCCCATAGAAAATAAGAGAATACAAGCAATTACTGTTTGTGACAAACCATTCGAAATAAAAGTGTTCCCGCCTATTCCAACAATAAAAAGGATAGTAATTTCAAGAACCATCGGGTATTTATGTGCAGCTGATTTTCCTTTTTTTATATAATATTCAATTGTAAAATTTGCGACAAAGGATCCGGCCAAAAAGGCGAGAATGTAAAGAAGAAAACTAAAAGCAAGTACATATTTTTGCAACATCAGCTCTTCTGCAAAAAATGCAAAATGCCCTGTGACATTCGTAGTAAGTATATTTAGCTGCAAAACACCTGTTATGTTGACTAAGCCCGCAATAAAAGACAGCAATGCTGCTAATCGCAAATTGTGCTTAAATGTTCTTGTTTTCCCTTTGTGACGAAACATAACAGGTGGTATAAAAAAAGCCACTTTGAAGTGGCTTTTAATTCTTTAAAATTATCCTAACAGTGTTTTTTCTACTGCTTTTAATATTGCGAAAGCTTTTTCTGTTGTGGCTGCTTCTGCATAATTACGCAATACGGGTTCCGTTCCCGATGCACGGATCATCATCCATTCATCGTTATCGAAGAAATATTTCCAGCCATCAACGGTTTCAATACGTCTGACTTTGTAAGGACCAAATTCCGAATACTTATTGTTCTTGCAGTTTTCAACGATCGCCACTTTAACTTCTTCTTTCAAATGCATGTCGCTGCGTTCAAATTTGAACGGTCCAACGATCTTATAGATCTCATCGATCAACTGATCCAATGTTTTTCCTGATTTCACCATGTATTCCCAGATCGTTAAACCCATCCATATTCCATCCCGCTCAGGAATATGTCCTTTGATAGCAATGCCTCCACTCTCTTCTCCACCAAGCAATACATCTTCATTGATCATAATGGAAGCAATGTATTTGAATCCTATTTTTGTTACCTGGTATTCCAAGCCATAATGCTCACACATTTTTTTAACCCGTGGAGTAACAGAAAATGCATTTACGACCTTTCCGGTCATTTTTTTCTGAGTCACTAAATAATTGATCAGCAATAAAATAATATGGTGAGAATCAATAAACTCTCCTTTGCTATTATATAAGCCAATTCTATCAGCGT
>JBILYL010000241.1:0-4733 GCA_044377775.1 Bacteroidia bacterium | reverse complement strand
CCATCAGTTGCTAATCCACAATCAAGATCTCCACTTTCGGTGATTAGAGTAGAAAAAGGAATCAGATTTTTATGGATCGGCTCTGGCGCTTGCCCTTCAAATCCGGGATTATAATCGCAATGCAAAAATGTTATTTCAGGAAGTAATCTGCGCATTACATTTTGTCCGGCACCATACATCGCATCATAAGCGAAATTCATTTTTGTATTCCGAATCGCGTTCATGTCAAAATTCTTCTCTACATGATTAACATACATTGTCTCTAAGTCAACATATTCAATCAATCCCGACTTCACAAAATCAGCGATGGAAAGATTTTCAACATCAACAGAATTCGACTCAGGAATAATATCTTCGATCTTTTGAATATCGTCTGGCAATAAAGGACCACCAAAGCCACCTTTTAATTTATAGCCATTATACGATGGCGGATTGTGAGATGCAGTAATTATTACACCCAGAGATGTCCCTAATGTTTTTGCACCCAAAGAGATCATTGGTGTTGAAACGAAATCTTTCGCCAGGTAAACTTTTACTCCGGCATTTGCCAATATCTTAGCAGTTGTTTCTGCAAACAATTCACCAGCGAAGCGGCAATCATGTCCTACTACTACACTTGGTTTGTCGAAATTCTTTTTAACCCATTCTGTTGTAGCGATAGTAACTCTTGCTACATTATCAACTGTGAAATCTTTTGCGATGATTGCTCTCCATCCGTCAGTTCCAAACTTAATTTTTATCATAAATAGTGTTTTTTTACAAATTTAATAATGTTTATTTAGTAGTAAAATGATTCTCTTTATTCAGATCTTACTGTGTCCTTTTTAGTGAATATTTCTAGCATTTAAAGCGTCTCTGTATTTTTTCGCATAGATACAATGCTGATCATAACTTTTTGAAAAATAGTGTTTTCCAGAAAGATCCTCCTTCGCACACATATAGATGTAGTCGTTTTTATCAAAATTGAGTACGGCATCAATCGATGATTGTTGAGCAAATCCAATTGGTCCGGGAGGCAATCCTTTATTCACATACGTATTGTATGGAGAATTGACCCTTGTTTGTTCAAAGGAAACGCGCTGGATTTTAAAATCGCCAACGGCATATATAACAGTTGGGTCAGATTGTAAAGGCATTTCATCCTTTAAACGATTGATATACAAGCCGGCAATCACCTTTTTTTCTTCATTGTCACAACATTGCTCTGCCTGAACAATTGATGCTAATGTTGAAATTTCAGTCTGTGTGAATCCAATTGAATTTGCTTTTTTCTTCCGATCCTCATTCCAGAATTGTTTATACTCAACTGCCATGCGTTCAAAAAACTGATCTCCAGATGTGTTCCAGTAGAATTCGTAATTGCCGGGGATAAACAATGCCTGTATATTTACTGAATTAAAACCGAATTTGCTTAAATATCCATTATCCCTGACTGCTTGATGAAGTGAAAGAGAGTCAGCTTCTATCCTTCTGCCAAGCCGGCTCATAAACTCCTCAACAGTATGCAATCCGTTGAAATTGATTTTTATGGGTTCTTGAATTCCTGCTTTTAATAAGTTAACAAGTGCATTGTTATTCATATTAGCAAGAATTCTGTATTTGCCGGGCTTAACAGCATTTTTATATTTTTTTCTTTCAGATAAGAGCTCGAATGTTGATCTGTTTTTTAAAATATTGTTTTCACCTAATATGCGAATTACATCATCAAAGGTTGAGCCGGTAGGAATATAAATAATTTCTGATTTTTTGTCACCCAGATTTACGTTCGATTGGTAAATGGTCTTATAAGCATAATAACCTCCAACTCCACCCAAAACAAGTGTAATAAGTGTTACCGCGACAACTATTTTCTTAAAAAACGAAGACTTTCCTTTGGCCATTATTTTCTGTAAAATCAAGGTTTACAAAGATATTAATTAAATAGCATATCGCAATCGAATAAGAAAAAAATAGGACGCAGATTTATAGGTTTTAAATTCTTTATATAATGGAAAAACAAATGATGAATAATTGGAATTGTAATCATGAGGATATTTAATATTCTTGTCTATGCTCTGCCATAAGTAAAAAACGCCTTATCAAAGGTTTTGCTTACATTTATTAAGATTGGCATTGAAAACATCTATGTAAATAGAATTTTAGGTAAATTTGCCATCCGAATGCGGCACTGCTTTATCATAATATTCTCAGTTTTTTCAATATTCTCACTTGCGCAAAGCAAAGAAGATGTTAAAAGCATCTGCATATATAAAGCAATTGACAAAATTATTATTGATGGTGAATTAAATGAAAGCTCCTGGGATTCAGCAGAAGCAGCAGGTAATTTCAGACAAATGTTTCCATTCGATACTTCTGTTGCAAAATCTCAAACGATCGTACGTGTTACTTTTGATGACAATAACTTATTTATTTCCGCAGTTTGTTTCGACTCTATTGCTGGTAAACACATCGTGCAATCCTTGAAAAGGGATTTTTCTTATCCCATTAACGATGCTTTTGCTGTTTATTTGGATTGTTTAAACGATCAGACAAACGGTTTTTGTTTTGGTGTTAATCCGTTGGGTGTGCAGCGTGAAGGATTGCTATCAAACGGTGGTGGTCAGGGTGTTACTACAATTTGGGACAATAAATGGACGTCAGAAGTTAAAATTTTGGAGACTAAATGGGTAGTCGAAATGGCTATTCCATTTAAAAGTTTGAGGTATAAAACGGGTGTTGAAACATGGAGGATCAACTTTTCAAGAAACGATCTGAAAAGAAATGAAAATTCTGTCTGGGCTCCGGTTCCGAGGAATTTTAACGTTGCGTCCTTAGCCTTTACAGGGAAAATGGAATTTAATGATGCTAAGAAAAAAAGTTCTTCCAATATTTCAATTATTCCTTATTTGACAGGTGGGGTTTCACGGGATTATATAACTCAGAAAAAGGAACAATACACTTACAATGGCGGATTGGATGCTAAAATTGCGATTACATCTTCATTAAATCTTGATCTTACCATCAATCCTGATTTTTCTCAGGTTGAAGTAGATCGTCAGGTGACGAACTTATCCCGTTTTAGCATTTTTTTTCCGGAAAGAAGGACGTTCTTTATTGAAAACAGCGACCTGTTTGAACGTTTTGGTTTTCGTCAGATCAGACCATTTTTCTCAAGAAATATCGGATTATATAAAGGACAAGTTATCCCTATTCTTGGTGGATTCAGATTAAGCGGAAACATAAATAAGAACTGGAGAATCGGTGTGATGAGCATGCAAACGGAACACAAACGTGAACTCGGACTAGAAAGCCAGAATTATTCTGTAGCTGCCGTTTCACGGAATATTTTTAAACGGTCAAATCTCTCGTTCATCTTCGTCAATAAGCAGGAAGTGACAACAAAAGGCATTTCTGATAACCGTTTCAACCGCATTGCCGGAGTTGACTTTAATTTACAATCCGCAAATAACAAATGGTTCGGAAAAATATTTTATCATTATTCTTTTACTGCTCAAAACCTTACAAATGCTTCTGCAAATGCTTCATTCCTGAGTTATTCAACTCCTAAATTCTCATGGGAATGGAATCATGAATACGTTGAAAAAAACTTTTTGGCAGAAGTGGGATTTGTTCCCCGGATCTATTTCTATGATCCTCAAACCGGACTAACCTCAAGAGAAACCTATTTAAGAATTGAACCCAGTCTGCGCTATAAATTTTATCCGAAATCGAAAATCGTCAACAATCACTTTCCGGAAGTTTATGTCAGTCATTATTTAGATTCTGCAAGCCGCTCTACCGAATATTTGTATCAATTGTCTTATAACTTCAGCTTTCAAAACTCCAGCACATTTTCGGTGAAATACAGAAAAAACTTTATTAAATTAAGGATTCCTGTTGATATTACATTTACAGGAAAAACACCAATTCCAAATGATGATTATTATTTTGAAAATATACTTGCAACATTCACTTCCAGTTCGATAAAACCGCTTTTCGGCAACGCAACAATTGATTACGGCACTTTTTATAACGGAAGTAAACTTACTTATTCAGGAGAGGTAAATTACAGGAAACAACCTTGGGGTGTTTTTGGAGTCAGCTTTTCTCAGGATGAGATCATATTGCCAAAGCCATATTCGAACGCATACATTACGTTGATCGGTCCAAAAATTGAATTAAGTTTTACGAAAAACATTTTCTTTACAACCTTTGCCCAATACAATACCCAACTGAATAATACAAATATCAATTGCAGACTGCAATGGCGCTTTAAGCCGATGTCGGATCTGTATATTGTCTACACCGACAACTACTACTCTATTGACATGACAAAAAAGAACAAGGCACTGGTCATTAAATTAATTTATTGGATCAGCGTATAATTATTTCAATTTTTTTAATTGTATTAAAACCATCTTTGCTTGTTCGTTCTCCGGGTTCTTTTTTAATACACTTTTTAATACAACTTCTGCTTCTTTGTATTTTTTCTGATAGATCTTTAAACCTGCTACATTCATCAAAAGCGATTCGTAATCAGGATCCAATGTCAACGCTTTGTTGTAAAGCTCTTCTGCTTTTAGCACATTCCCCGAAACAAGATTCGCATAGCCTAAATTATTTATTGCCTGTACAAATTTCGGACTTTCATTCACCACTTCGTTCAAAACTGTCATTGCTTCAGGAACCCTTTTCATTGCTAATAATGAAGCACCCAACTTGTTCCTGAATTCAGGATTATATGCAGAAAGATC
>JBILYL010000320.1:0-3297 GCA_044377775.1 Bacteroidia bacterium | reverse complement strand
GATGAGATCATTCACGAACATATTATCAATGACCGAATTGTTGAACGTTTGAGGTTGGAGAATTTAAGAAAGAAGTAATGATCAGATAATATGATTCCGGGATAATATTTATCTCTGCTCATATTTCAATATCATGAAAAATAGTACTCATCGCTTCTCCTTTTCCGCGTTAAAAATGCAGTAAACAGAAATGAATTTCACTGATCTTTCTAAATACATCAATCGCTTGGATCTGATAAAAGATACAGCCTATCAGATCATTAAAGATTTTGATATGTTTGGCATGGACGTTAAATTTTCCGGCAATGCATATAATGCGTATGAAGAACTGTTCGATCAAGTGGAACCGCATATCAAAAAGTTGATTGAAACGAATCAGTCGAAATTTATGGGCATATTGTACCGCATCGATCTGAGTGATGAACAAGTCAGAAAGGCGGTGCGTGAGAACAGTACAGAACCCTTCTCTGTAATTGTAACCGATCTCATTATAAAACGTGAATTACAAAAGGTAGTGATCAGAAATCATTATAAATCCCAGCAGCAATAGCCCTTTTGGTCGTTTTCAGAAAAGCCCTTAATTCTTTCCCTTTTTCGTCTAAAAACCTTAAATTTGATGCCTTAAACGAGAAACATACAGATTTATGGACAAGTTTTCATTTTTAGGTAACGGAGATGTTGTAGCAATTGAAGAATTGTTCCAGCAATATTTGAAGGATGCGAATTCGGTTGAACCGGATTGGCGACAATTTTTTGCCGGCTTTGAGTTTGCCCGCAAAAATTATGAAGATGCTGGTGATATTCCTCAAAACGTTAGAAAAGAATTTGATGTTATTAGTTTGATCCATGCGTATCGTTCCCGCGGACATTTGTTCACTCAAACAAATCCGGTGCGTGAACGCAGAAAATATTCTCCTACACTTGATATTGAAAATTTCGGATTGGGTCAGGCGGATCTTGAAACGGTTTTTCAGGCAGGATCACAATTGGGAATCGGTGCTTCCAAATTAAAAGATATTGTAGCACATTTGACTCAAACATATTGCCAGTCTATTGGTGCGGAGTATATGTATATCCGTACTCCCGAAATCATTAAATGGCTTCAGGATAAAATGGAAGGCAGTAAGAATACGCCTAAATTTTCACTCGATGAAAAGAAAGTGATCCTGAATAAATTGAACCAGGCGGTTGTATTTGAAAATTTCCTACACACTAAATTTGTTGGTCAAAAACGTTTTTCATTGGAAGGAGCAGAAACAGCTATTCCCGCTTTAGATGCAGTATGTGAAAAAGGTGCCGATATGGGAATTGAGGATTTTGTTATTGGAATGGCTCATCGCGGTCGATTGAATGTATTGGCGAATATCCTCAACAAAACATATAAAGATATTTTTACAGAATTCGAGGGACGCCCTTCTGAAGATTCTGTGTTTGATGGTGATGTGAAATATCACATGGGTTATTCTAGTGATCAGAAATCAAACAACGGAAAACAAGTTCATTTGAGCTTAACTCCGAATCCATCCCACTTAGAGGCTGTTGATCCTGTGGTTGAAGGTATTGCACGTGCTAAGATCGATAATTTACATGGAGGAGATCTGAAAAAGGTTTGTCCGATTTTAATTCATGGTGACGGAGCTTTAGCAGGACAAGGTATTGTTTATGAGGTTTTACAAATGAGTCAGTTGGAAGGTTATAAAACCGGAGGAACAATTCATTTGGTAATTAATAATCAGGTTGGTTTTACAACCAATTATTTAGATGCACGTTCAAGTACATATTGTACTGATGTTGCAAAAACAGTTTTATCTCCTGTATTTCACGTAAACGGTGATGATGTGGAAGCATTGGTATATGTTTGTCAGATGGCAATGGAATTCCGTCAGACTTTCCATCGTGATGTTTTTATTGATGTATTATGTTACCGTAAATATGGTCACAATGAAGGAGATGAACCTCGTTTCACTCAGCCTCTTTTATACAAGGCAATCGCAACGCATCCGAATCCAAGAGAAATTTATTCGAAACAATTGTTAGCGGAAGGTTCAATTTCAGCGGATCTTGCAAAGGAAATGGAAACGAATTTCAAAAATCTTTTGCAGGAAAAATTAGACGAAGCAAAACAAACTGAAAAAGCGAAGATCACTTCGTTCCTTGAGGGTCAATGGAAAGGTTTGAAGATGGCAGATGCGAATGCGTTTGATAAGTCGCCTGAAACAGGAATTGATAAAAAGTCGTTTTTGGAAATTGCTAAAAAGACAGTTGAATTACCAAAAGACAAAAAGTTTTTTAATAAGATCCAGAAATTGTTTGATGATCGTGCAGCAATGATTGCTAACGATACTTACGACTGGGCGATGGGTGAATTGTTGGCATATGCTTCCTTGATGAATGAAGGGCATAATGTGCGTTTCAGCGGACAAGATGTTGAGCGGGGGACATTCTCTCACCGTCATGCAATTGTAAAAGTAGAGGACTCTGAAGAAGAATATACTCCATTAAACAATTTCGGAGCGAAAGGGAAATTAACGATTTACAACTCGTTGCTTTCCGAATACGGTGTTTTAGGTTATGAGTTTGGTTACGCAATGTCAACACCAAATGCCTTAACGATCTGGGAAGCACAATTTGGTGATTTCTTCAATGGTGCACAGATCATTATTGATCAGTTCATTACTTCCGCGGAAGCGAAATGGAGAAGAATGAACGGCTTGGTAATGTTATTGCCACATGGTTATGAGGGAATGGGTCCGGAACATTCAAGTGCCCGTTTGGAACGGTTTTTACAACAGTGTGCCGGCAATAATATGCAAATTGTGAATTGTACAACACCGGCAAATCAATTTCATGTTATACGCAGACAGATCAAACGTGATTTTAGAAAACCATTGATCTGTTTCACTCCTAAAAAATTATTACGCTATCCTACTTGTGTTTCATCTGTAAAAGATTTTACAACAGGTGGATTTCAGGAAGTGATCGATGATACAACTGCAGTTGTGAAGTCTGTTAAAAAAGTAGTTTTCTGTTCAGGTAAAATTTATTATGATCTGATTGAAGGAAAAGAAAAAGCTGAAGCAAGCGATGTTGCAATTGTTCGGATGGAACAATTATATCCTTTCCCTGCAAAACAATTGGGTGCGATCATTGAAAAGTATAAAGGAGCATCAGATTTTGTATGGGCACAAGAAGAACCTGAAAATATGGGCGCTTGGGCACACATCATGCGTTTCTTTGGTAAACACGTAGAAACAAAAGGAGTGACATTGAAATATGTTGGAAGAGCTGAAAATGCAA
>JBILYL010000073.1:0-9880 GCA_044377775.1 Bacteroidia bacterium | reverse complement strand
CGCTGCCAAGCAGGTTTCGAACGGAATTCCCAATCCTGAGGAGGCAATTTCATTTGTTCCTTATCCATCGATTCATCGATCATTCCGGATATTTTCACATATCCTCCCAATGGAAGCCAGCCGATACCATATTCAGTATCTCCTTTTTTTACTTTGAATAATGAAAAGTAAGGATCGAAGAATAAAT
This sequence comes from Bacteroidia bacterium, assembly GCA_044377775.1. Classification (GTDB taxonomy): domain Bacteria; phylum Bacteroidota; class Bacteroidia; order 2-12-FULL-35-15; family 2-12-FULL-35-15; genus 2-12-FULL-35-15. The sequence continues at coordinate 9,693 of JBILYL010000073.1, read as the reverse complement.
AAAATTTCTCTACACGGGTTTTAAAAATACGTGCAGGGATAAAATGTCCTAATTCATGCAATACGATAAGTATTGAAAGACTTAATATAAATTGTGCTACTTGTGTTAACATGGTTATGGATAACTAATTAATTTTTTAACTGTCATCCCGTGCTACGACACGGGATCTGCCAATTGGCAAACGTGTTCTAAATAATGAGATACCGTGTCGTGGCACGGTATGACGATTTATAACTATATCAACTCTTCTGAAATTCTTCTTGTTTCTTTATCCGTTTCAACATAATCTTCATAGCTTGGCTTTGCGATGTGTGAAACGGTTTGCAAAGACTTTTCCACCACATCACTCATCTGTAAAAACCCAATTTTATCTTTTAAAAATGCGGCAACGGCAATCTCGTTTGCTGCATTTAAAACACAAGGTGCATTGCCACCTTTGTTCATTGCATCGAACGCAAGTGCAAGGTTACGAAATGTTTTTGTATCGGCTTGTTCAAATGTAAGTTGGGGGTACTTCATAAAATCAAAACGCGGGAAATCCGATTTCATCCGGTCGGGATAACCAATCGCATATTGAATCGGTAACTTCATATCGGGCAATCCCATTTGCGCTTTCATGCTGCCATCGGTGAACTGAACAAGTGAGTGAACGATACTTTGCGGATGAACAATCACATCGATCTGTTCCGGTTTTAATCCGAATAGCCATTTTGCTTCAATAACTTCTAATCCTTTATTCATCAAAGATGCAGAGTCGATGGTAATTTTTGCACCCATCTCCCAGTTCGGATGTTTGAGTGCTTGTTCTTTTTTTACTGAGCTTAAAAAAGCGCTGTCTTTACCTCTGAAGGGTCCGCCCGAAGCGGTTAAATAAATTTTTTCAATCGGGTTATGAAATTCACCGGCCAAACATTGAAAGATAGCCGAATGTTCAGAATCCACCGGATATAAGTTAACACCTTTTTGTTTTGCAAGAGCCGTTACAATATCGCCTGCAACAACCAATGTTTCTTTGTTTGCCAATGCAATTTGTTTCCCCGCATTGATTGCCGACAAAGTAGATTCCAGTCCGGCATAGCCTACAATGGCTGCCAATACAATATCGATGTTGTCCATCTGTACAACTTCCGTAATGGCTTTATTACCACCAAACACTTTAATATCGTGGGAAGATAAAGCGTCTTTAACGTATTGGTATTTGCTTTCATCAGCTATTACAACTGTGTTCGGATCAAACTCGATGGCCTGCTTTATAAGCAGATCCGCATTTCCGTTACCTGTAAGCACCTCCACGGCAAATGCATCGGGATTGGCCCTGATAACATCCAGTGTTTGTGTACCGATTGAACCGGTTGAACCAAGTATCGCTATATTTTTTTTAACAGTCATTTTTGCATCAAACATTTTACTTTCTTTTCCCCCGCGGAGGTTATTCGCTCCGACCCCCCCCGTGCTCTAATAAACGCAGGTTTCATATTCATAAACTTAAAATACCATATATCCCTGCGGATCGATCGCACTTCCATTATACCACAATTCGAAATGTAAATGCGGACCGGTTGTTTGTTCACCCGAATTTCCAATGATCGCAATTGGTTCACCGGATTTTACGTAGTCACCTACTTTTTTTAATAGAACAGAATTGTGTTTATAAACAGAAATTAAATTATTAGAATGTTGAACAGAGATGGTATAACCGGTTTCTGACGACCAGGTAGCCAAAACAACTGTTCCATCTAAAGTAGCCTTTACGGGCTCGTTCTCCGGCCCGACTATATCGATGCCGTAATGTTGGTCTTTACTTTTGAATTGCTCAGAAACAACCCCTTTTATGGGTGTAAAAAAGAAAAAGTTGCTTATTCCACTCTTGTTGCTTTCGGCACCATAAGCCAAACTATATTTGTCTTGTGATTCAATCGACTGTCTTAATGCAGCTTCTTTTTGGGAAGGATTCAAGGACAATTTTTCGTATTCTTTGCTTTTATCAGGGCGGTTTTGCGTTGTATCGGGTTTTGTTTTACCGCGTAAAACACTGGTAATGTTACTGTTAAACAGGTTTTGTTCGGTAAGTGCTTGTTCCAACGAATCCGAGTGCATTGCCATTTTAATAAGTTCTCTGCGCATGCCAACATCCGCATACCCCGGAATATATTCGCGGATAGGGGTAAAAGCAATGAGCGAAGTCACTAACATCACCATTACAATGGTAACAGAACCCAGTAATATTACAAGTCCCAGGGGAGTCAGACGAATAGAAAGATTTTCCTCAAACGTATCGTCATTCATCACTACCAAACGGTAGCGGTGGCGCAAACGCTGCAAAAACTTCTTTTTTTGTTCCTGTTGATCACTCATATCAGCTACAAATATCGCAAAATATTTTGGTTAAAGGGGGCATTTATTTCTGTCGCCTTCTGCGTAATAATTACTATTTTGTAGTGTTTTTTACTAAAAATAAAATATTTTTGTCATTCTGCAGTTATATGTTGTTGCGGCAAATGTTAGCGACATCTTTTTTAAAGGCAGAAACCGAACACGAAGCATGAAAAATAAAATCAGTTATTATTTTAAAATCAGTTTATTTGTTTGCATGGCATTTCTTTTGAATGCTTGTAAAACAAATAAAAACACCTTTATGCACCGTGGTTGGCACAATATGACCGCCCGTTTCAATGGTTATTATTATTCAAATGAAAACATAAAAGAAACGGTTAAGAAAATTGAAAAAGCGAACAAAGATGATTTTTCGAAAACACTTCCTCTTTTTATTTATACCAACAACACCTCGTCAAAGAACTATTTCAGTGATTGTGACAAAACCATAAAAAAATCGTCTGTCGTTATCCAAAGACATACGATCACAGAAAAAAAATCTAAAAAAGAGATTCCGAACGCATGTAAGTGGATCGATGAAAACTATTTACTGATCGGGAAAGCGCACTTTTACAAGCGTGATCTTTTTTCTGCTTTAGAAGCATTCGAATATGTTTCAAAGATCTATCCGAACCCCTCAGCGAAATACAATGGAATGCTTTGGATGATCCGGACAAACAATGAGATTGGCAGCTATTCCCTTTCAGAAGCGAGTATTGACGAAATAAGGAATGCCACCGATTTTCCAACTGATCGTTCCTATCAGAGAGAATTAGCGGCTGTAACAGCAGATTATTACTTGAAGAGGGAAGACTACTCACCATCTATCAAACACCTTACAAAAGCGATCGCACTTACACGTAAAAAAACAACAAAAGCCCGTTATACTTATGTTTTAGCGCAGGTGTATGAAAAGTTGGGAGATAATGCGAAAGCGTCACAATATTATTCAATGGTTCCCGGTTTGCATCCTTCTTACGAAATGGCCTTTAATGCACAAATAAACCGTGCGAAGTTATATGATATCTCTTCCGGAGGAAGTAAGACCATTAAAAAGCAATTGAATAAAATGCTCCGTGACGATAAAAATATCGAGTTTCAGGATCAGATCTATTATGCATTGGCAGATATCGCTCAAAAAGAAAATGACACTCCGCTTGCAATGACATACCTCGGAAAATCCATTAAGGCGAGCACTTCCAACAACACTCAGAAAGCATTGTCGTATTTAAAGCGAGCAGATCTTTATTTTGAAAAGCCGGATTATAAAAATGCACAGGCAAATTACGACAGCTCAATAACTTTTTTACCGAAGGATTACCCGGACTATGCCCTTATTGATGAAAAGAAAACCAGTTTAACAGCATTGGTAATTAATCTGAACATAATATCACTTGAAGACAGTTTACAGCGCATTGGTAAGATGTCGGAAAAAGAGCGTGAGCAGATGGTTGATAAAATGATCTCGAAGATCGAAGAGGAGGAAAAAAGAAAAGAAGAAGAACGCTTATTTCAATTAAGTAATCCACAGTTTGTAACTCCTGGAAAAACCGATAACACCGATCCAAGTTCCAGCGCCTGGTATTTTTATAATCCGGCAACGGTGAGTTTTGGTGTTGGTGCATTTAATAAAAAGTGGGGTGCGCGCAAACAGGAAGACAATTGGAGAAGAAGTGAAAAAGATCAGGTAGTTCAAAATCCCGGAGACGAAAACCCGGCTGATTTGTCTGATTCGGTGCAAACGCTCAATGGTGGCAATACTCTGGCGTCTAAAACAAAAGGGAAAAAAGACAAAAATTTTTATTTGAAAAATGTACCAACCACTCCCGATGCGCTTGCAAAATCTGATGGCAGAATCATTGAGGCTTATTATAAAGTTGGATCCATTTATAAAGAACAATTGCTGAATAATCTTAAATCAACTGAAACATTTGAAGAGTTGATCAAACGTTATCCCGAAAACAAGTATAAACTTAATTCGTATTATCAATTGTATCGTATTTATTTAGCGATGAACAATCAGCCGAAATCGGATTATTATAAAAATCTTTTATTAAAGGATTATCCCGATTCGGATTATGCCGCCATCATTAAAAATCCGGGTTATGCCGCAGATATCGCTGCAAGTAAAAGTCAGGTAGAAAACTTTTATACCGAAACATATCAGCTTTATGGATCAGGAAACTATCCGCAGGCATTAGAAAACTGTAAAAAAGCAGATTCTTTATATTCAAAAAGTAGTTTAATGCCACGGTTTAGTTTTTTGAAAGCACTATGTATTGGTAGAACGCAAGACATAAACGCTTTTGAAAGTGCATTAACGCAGGTTGTTATTCAATACCCGAAAGATCCTGTTAAAGGAAAGGCGCAGGAAATACTAGATATGATCAAGAAACAAAAGAATCCTGAACAGCCCCAAGTGGTGACTGATTCTGTTGTTGTAAAACCCAAATCAAAATTTAATTTTAATGAAGAAGGAGAATATTATTGTCTCGTTATAATTGAAAACGGAAAAGGAGACCTGAATAAATTTAAAACCAAACTTTCTGATTTTAATACAGAATCTTTTAGTACTGCCGATATTTCAATATCAAGTATTTTCCTGGACATTACACATCAGTTAGTGAGTGTAAAAACTTTTGACGGGAAAGACAGAGCCATGAATTATTATAGTAGCTTGTCATCAAAAAGTGAACTGTTTTCGGATCTTGAAAAAGGTACTTATCAGTCTTTTATCATTTCAGCAGAAAATTACACGGTTTTTTATAAGGATAAAAACATAGGAGAGTATCAGGAATTTTTTACTCAATATTTCAAATAACTTGGCTTTTAGTCTAAAAAAGATTAGTTTTATCCAAAAAAGAACCAAAAACCATCAAAATGTTCAATAAAATGGCAAAAAACAACACAGCGGATAGCCCATCGGTAAATTTAATCGGGGCGGGTACGATCATTGAAGGAGATATTACAACAAATGGCGACATACGGATTGATGGTTCGTTAACGGGATCAATAAATGTAAAAGGGAAATTAGTGGTAGGCGTTTCTGGAAGTATAGAAGGAGAGATCATTTGTCAGAATGCGGATATTTCCGGTACAATTAAAGGAAAGATCGGAGTATCTGAGCTTCTATCTCTTAAAGCATCGGCAAAATTGAGCGGAGACATAATAACCAATAAAATTGCAATTGAGCCGGGAGCAGCTTTCTCAGGTTCTTGCAGTATGGGTGGAGTAATAAAAGACATTAAAGGTGGAACAACAGAAAAAACCCAGCTTGCCGAAAAAACAGCTTAACGGCTATGTGAAATATTCGGGGATGGCGGTTCAGATGGCCGCCATTATTGTTGGCGGTGTATTGGGCGGTATAAAATTAGATAAATGGCTGGCATTGAAATTTCCAGCGTTCACATTATCACTTACGTTGCTCTCCGTTTTTCTGGCCATCTATTATTTTATCAAAGACGTTATTAAAAAATAAATCAATGAGACCGTTCGTCTTCCTTAGAAAATGAGTACAACCTTAAAACCCTTTCTGTTAAAACTCCTTGTTTTTTCAATATTTACTTCAGGAATCCTTTTTATTTGGGAAAAATACGCAACTGACCGTTTTCAAAGCGATTTTATGTGGGCTTTATGGTTCTTTTTCTTTGCAAGTACAGCATTCATTCATTATATCCTGATATCGGTATCGGAAAAGGATCCCAAGCGTTTTATCGGCTATTATCTGGGAATTACCGGCATAAAACTGTTTGGGTATTTGATTATTATAACCGTATTCGCTTTGATCAAAAAAGAAGCCGCTTTAGGTTTTACACTTTGGTTTTTGGTTTTATATCTTTTGTATAGTGGTTTCGAAGTAGTTATGCTTCTGAAGCAGTTCAAAAAATAAAATTTGTCGCTCATAATCAAGGCTTTGTATTGCGGATTATTATACTGACAGAAATCAGCAAAAAAACACCTCCAAAATTTTTCAAATCGTTGTTTAATTGCCTAAGTTTGCACCCGAATTTAAAAAACGGAGAAACGTATTTCGGAAATGGCTAACAAAATCAATATATCCAAGCATTTTTTACTAATTGTGGCAATGTTTTTTGTCACTTTTACCTCTTTTGCATATGAACCGATCGATACCGAGAAGCATGAAAATGCTGCTGAGCCGAAGGAGCAGGGCGAAAAAGCGCATGAAGAAAGCACTACTTTTGATGCCGGTAAAATGATCTTAGAACACGTTGCTGATTCTCACGATTGGCACATGTGGGGTGAAGGAGAACATTCTGTTTCTATTCCTTTGCCGATCATTATTCATTCTGATAAAGGTTTTGATGTTTTTTCATCTTCACAGTTTCACCATGGTCATGCTTCTTTTCTAGGCAAATACAATTACCGTTTGCACGAGGGAAGTGTTGTTGTTTTTGATGACCTAACCGGTACTGTTGATGAAGAAGCGACAGCAAAATTGACAGATTTTTCAGTTACAAAAAACGTTGCATCCATGCTTGTAACGATGTTGTTGATGTTATGGGTTTTTATTAGCGTAGCAAAAGCATATAAAAACAATCAGGGTAAAGCGCCACGTGGTCTTCAGTCGTTTGTTGAACCATTGATCATCTTTGTGCGTGACGATGTTGCAAAGCCAAGTATTGGTGATAAGAGGTATGAAAAATTTATGCCATTCCTTCTTACGGTATTCTTCTTTATCATGTTCAGTAACTATTTGGGTTTGATTCCGGTTTTCCCGGGAGGAGTAAACTTAACAGGGAGCATTTCTATTGCGATGGTATTGGCCGGGTTTACACTCTTGATCACATTTGTGGTAGCGAACAAACACTATTGGCGACATGTTTTTGCAATGCCGGGCGTTCCGATTCCTGTGTTAATCATTCTTACGCCAATTGAAATTCTTGGAGTATTTCTTCGTCCGTTTGTATTGATGATCCGATTGTTTGCAAATATTACAGCCGGTCATATTATTGCATTGGCATTTTTTAGTTTGATCTTTATCTTTGGTGAAATGAATACGGGATTAGGTTTCGGTGTTTCAATATTCTCTTTGGTGTTTACAGTATTTATGGGCTTTTTGGAATTGCTTGTAGCGTTCTTACAAGCTTACGTATTCACACTTTTATCTGCGATCTATTTTGGTTCAGCAATCGATGAGGGACACGATGTTCACAATCACGTTGACGATCACGCTGTAGAAAAGCATTAAAAAATTGAATTCTGATTGGGTAGCTTTGCCGGCAGTCAGAATGTATCATTTTCCGGTAGGGCAAAAAAAATAAAACAACACACTATGTTATCATCAGTATTATTAGAAGTTAGCAACACTTATGGTATTGCAGCTTTAGGAGCAGGTTTAGCAGCAGTTGGAGCAGGTATCGGTATCGGTCGTATTGGCGGATCTGCACTTGAGTCAATCGCTCGTCAACCTGAGGCAATCAACGACATCCGTTCGAACATGATTCTTGCGGCTGCACTTGTTGAAGGTGCTGCGTTCTTTGCGATGGTTATCGGACTATTAGTAGTTTTGATTATCAAGTAAAAAACAAAAAAGATTGTCTGCAGGGTTGCTGCAGACAATCTTTTTAAACGAAATTATTTTGCGCTGTCACTTCGAGCAGAGTCGAGAAGCAAAAGCGTTAGACAATAAAATATAAAAACTAAAATAAATGGAATTAGTAAAACCCTCGATCGGCTTAATTTTTTGGATGGCTGTTTCTTTTTCAATCATTCTTTTCTTGTTGAAAAAATTTGCATGGAAACCTATTCTTGGAATGATCAAAGAACGCGAGCAATCAATTGAAAATGCTTTAGCTGCTGCAGAAAATGCAAAAGAAGAAATGAAAGCATTGCAATCAAATAACGAACGTATTTTGGTTGAAGCAAGAGCAGAACGTGATCAGTTGTTGAAAGATGCGCGTGAGATCAGAGAAAAAATGATTGCAGACGCAAAAGGTTTGGCAACAAAAGAAGGCGAACGTTTATTGACAATTGCCCGTGACAATATTCAAAATGAAAAAATGGCTGCTATCACTGAACTAAAAAATCAGGTTGCAACCTTATCTATAGAAATTGCTGAGAAAATTCTTAAATCAGAATTGTCTTCTGACGAAAAACAAAAAACATTGGTAAATACGTTATTAAAAGACGTAAACTTAAACTAGATATAAGATTTCAGATAGGAGATCTTAGAAATAGCATCTCATATTTCAATCTCAATATTCAATACTCAAACAATGCAAGGAACCAGAGTAGCATCGCGATACGCAAAATCATTCATCGACTTGACAATGGAGCAAGGAGTTTTCGAGCAGGCTTATGGCGATATGAAAACAATTGTTGATCTGTGTAAATCAAATCACGATTTTGTGACATTCTTAAAGAGTCCTATTATTAAAACAGATAAAAAACAAGCTGTTTTAAAAGAAATATTTGCAGGAAAATTAAACAAAGTAACTGATACGTATATTCAATTGATCACGGCTAAAAGAAGAGAGATCTATTTGTCGGAGATCGCTGTTGAATTTGTAAACCAATACAAAGAGAAAAAGAAAATCCTGACAGCTGTTGTTACTACTGCAAATGGAATTGATGATATCATCCGCAAAAAAGTAATGGAGATCGTAAAAGGAGTTAGCTCAAGCGAAGTGGTGTTGGAAGAAAAAATTGACAAAGACATTATCGGTGGATTTATTATTCGTGTAGGTGACAAACAAATTGATGCTACCATCGCTAAAAAAATAAACAACTTAAAGCGCACATTCAAAGAAAACCCTTTTATCAAAGAATTTTAATCAATAGTAAATTAACAAGAAGAAGAAGTAGTATACCGCTTCAACTTTTGACTTTATAACTTTAAACTTTTAACTTATTTAAAAATGGCAGAAGTAAAACCCGCAGAAGTATCTGCAATTTTAAGACAACAATTATCAGGATTTAAATCTGAGCAGGAATTGGAAGAGGTTGGTACCGTGTTGCAAGTAGGCGATGGTATCGCTCGTATCTATGGACTTTCTAAAGTGCAGTCCGGTGAGTTGATCGAATTCGCCAGCGGATTAAAAGGAATCGTTTTGAACCTTGAAGAAGATAACGTAGGAGCTGTAACATTAGGTTCATCAAATGATATTAAAGAAGGTGATGTTGTAAAACGTACCGGAAAAATCGCTTCTATCATGGTTGGTGAAGGAATGTTAGGTCGTGTTGTTGATACAATGGGTAACGCAATTGACGGGAAAGGACCAATCGCAGGAAAATTATATGAAATGCCATTGGAGCGTAAAGCACCGGGAGTTATTTACCGTCAACCGGTTACTGAACCGT
>JBILYL010000319.1:0-3328 GCA_044377775.1 Bacteroidia bacterium | reverse complement strand
CTGATGCCGGTTCGAGTCATCAAAATGATTTGAAATTGAAATTATCCTTTCTCCTTTTTGCTTGATCAAAAAGTAGCAAAAAATCAAGGCTTACGAAAAAATCACAAAAAATCTACACTGTTTCGCCCTGACTCTGTGAACTCGTCTGGGTGGTTTTATTTGTCCATAGATATCGTGTAGACTCAGACAGCACAGACTCTTGCTAGAGCCAGCGTTTGCTTAACGGCTTGATTTGTTATGTGTTTTTTTCTGATGCCGGTTCGATTACTTTACAATGACTGTCGCAAAAAACTGAATGATCTTACGAAGCCGCGCGTGAGGACTGAACAAACGCGATGCCGTTTAGCCTGTGTGGAGCAATCGTTTGTTCTTGAACTTTTGTTTCTTTTCTTTTCAAGAGAAAAGAAAAAGAGAAAAAGAGAAAAGAAATTTGTTGATATAGCGCTTGCTTAACGGTTTGATTTGTTATGTGGTTTTTTCTGATGCCGGGTGGGAGTTCGCAAAAATGATCTTTTATACCTTCTCAGAAAATTTATTTACCCAATTCATCCATAATAAAAAGATAAATCCATAAATAATAATGGTAAAGGTATAGGTATGATTAAACTCGGTCCAAGCTCTGGAATACGTATCCAGTATTGCTAAAACAACAACTCTTAAGACATTTATTAATTGAATGAGCAGAATTCCGACAGGGATATAGATTAATTTGTATTTAACTTTCCCTTTGAAAGCGATAATGAACCAGGAAAACAGAGCGAATAAAGCAATTCCATTGCAATTATCCCCGATCCATAGTCCGGAAGCTCCATCGATTCCAATAAGCCGGTCCGCGCCTGTATAAACGCTATAGTTAAATAATTCCAGGATCCATTTGCTGATTGAGATTGTGATATCGATAACAAAAAGATCGAGTGTTTGGTTGGGTTGAAGCCAAAGGTTATATAAAAAATACCAAAGGATGTATAAGGTAAAAACGAGTACCAGAAAACGGACAACCGGATTTTTAAGAAAAGAAAAATTCATGAAGGGGTATAAATAAAGAATCCCGGTTAAGCGGGATTCTTTTTAAATGAGTTGAATATTTTTATTCCCCCGTATAAAACACCTGCCAATAATAGAAGTACTAAATTACTATCTAAAGGTATTGGGCATGGAGGAAATGGACCACCGCATGGTGCTGGTGTTCCCATTCCGGTACCACCCATACCAAGTGCATAAGTGTTGGAAATAAATGCCGGAGAAAAAATAAATAACGAAACAAATGCTATTTTAAAACCTGTTTTTATCATGACCTAATTATTAAATATAATACAAATTTAATATTAAAAAATAGTAGTTCTTATTTTTTTACAAACTTTTTTGTGATGTTTCCTTTTGCTGATTCAATTTTGATGATATACATTCCGCTGAATCCTTCAGGTAAAGTAATGTTTACTGATTGATTGTTAGCATTTACAGAAGAAGAACCAACAACAGTTTGTCCCAAAACATTTACAACAGATATGGTTGTATAAGTTGTTTCACTTAAGTTGAAGTTGATTACATTTCCTTGAGCAGAAGGAAGTACTTCCACCTGATTCGAAAAATCAGCACTTGCTGAAGGAGCAGAAACTACAGATTTACAATTTGCATCTTTGCTGAATAGCAATACAAAACGATCTGCATTGTCAGAAACATTTATTGTAACCGGGTAGTTCACTTCAGCTGTAAGATCAATTACTTGTCCTGTTAAGTTGTCCTGAAGTTTGATGCAGGTATATTCAGAAACAAAATCAAAACCGGAAGCAGAAAGGTTAAAATTTCCTGAAACGTTCACTTTTGTTTTTAAGGGAATAGAGTAGTTGTCATTCGTTGAACTGAAATTATTGATATTGATCTTTTTACCTTCGATCATACAATACATTTCTGGCGTTGTTTTATTTAAACTTGCTCTGAAAGGAATATCTTTCTTATCAAGACCATCATTTGCATCTGAGTTATTCATTACTTTGAAAATATGAGCCGCAGAAGAATTTGCAGAAGCTAATTTCAGGCTGAAGTAGGATGGTTTTACGGACTTAATAGAGCTGTTTGAACTCGTTGTTTTAGATGATTCGGGAATTAATAATGTCATTGGGCCGGTATCTCCGTATACCCAAAAACCTTGACTTGAACCAATTTCAACACCATCAGCCGAAGTAAATCCGTTCCAGTCAGCAATCGTGAAATCATACATTTCAAAATAATCGAACATTCCGCTGGCTCCCGCACCAGAAGCGGTGTAGACATCGGCCCATGAAATGCTTGATGCGAAAGGGTTTCCAACTAAGTTCCATCCCTGAACAGCGTTTGATACACTGCCAGAAAGGTCAAAGTCTCCTTGGTTAGGAACTCCAACAGTAGTCATCGTTGTTGCCGGAAAATTTGAGTATGAAAATCCACCGGTTAAAAATACTTCGAATCCCTGACCGGCATTCAATGAGGTGCCTGAAGATGTAACCGGAACATACGTATCACCTGCTTCGTCATAAGTTGAAGCAGAAGCTTGTATAGAGGGAGGGCTAGATAAGTAGCTAATGGCAGGCAATTCATTGTCCCAATCTGCGAATGTTGAAAATTGAACCGGAGAGGAAAAATCTGCAAATGAAGTATCACGGGTTGTGATAAAACGTTGTATTGTAAAGTTTCCTGCAATTGCACCGGTTAGTCCAATTGGGGCGATACGGGCAGTTTGAGTTGCTGTAGAACTCATTGTAAAGGGTCTTCCACCGGTATTGAACGTGCCGCTATTCACGGTCAATACTTCATCCAAAATATAGGTACCTGTTGTAAGTGAAACCCCGTTGTTATTGCTTACTGCAATTCTTTTGAAAGTAGTTGTTCCTGCTGTATTTGAAACAGATTGTGCTGCTGTTCCATTAAATGTAACTGTTTTTCCTGCACTGGCAGTAAATATTCCGCTGCTGGTCCAGTTGCCGCCAACTGTTAAGTCAAAATTGTTAGAGTTTAAGGTATTGTTTGAGCTTATAGTCAAATTGTTGGCAACAACAGTATTTGTTGGCAATGTTTTAATACCAGCAGTAGTTGCATTTAAAGTCAAATTGAAAAAACTAGATGTTGTTGTTGTTGGAATAGCACCGGCAGCGTAAACGAGCCTTACCGTATTGCCGGTTGCGTTTGCAGTAAATGTACCTGCAGACATAAACCCTGCAGCTTTAATCGTCAGAGTAGCATTTGCTGCGTTAGTAAAAGACGAACCTGTTTTGCCGTTAAAACTTTTAACAGTAAAGGTTCCATTGTTCACAAACGTTTTGCCGACACCCAAAATTAGTGCGCCATTTGTTTT
>JBILYL010000004.1:0-30060 GCA_044377775.1 Bacteroidia bacterium | reverse complement strand
ATATTTAGAAACGCCTCCTCCTGTTCCGAACCATAGATTTCCTAAATTATCTTGTAGGATACTTGTTACGTAATTATTTGAGAGGCCTTCTTTTTCAGTAAAATTAGTAAATGTGTTACCATCATATCTTGATACCCCTCCACTTTCTGTTCCGAACCAAAGGTTTCCAGATTTATCTTGTAGGATGCTGGTGACAAAATTATTTGAGAGACCTTCATTTTCAGTAAAATTAGTAAAGGTGTTGCCATCATATTTAGACACACCGCCACCACCTGTTCCGAACCATAGATTTCCTAAATTATCTTCGTATAAAAAATTTATATTCGTATGTGTTAATCCTTGCAGTTTACTAAAAGAGCTAAAGTTTTCTGGGTTTTGGTCTTTAGTATAGGCATCTTTTGCAATAACTATTTCAGGAATGCCTGCTTCAAAAGAACTGTCTTTGGCAAGTACCGTTTTTGGTAATTTAAAGGGGGCTTGCCCTAGTGTGCAAATACGAGGTTTGCCTACTGTAATTATTTTGGGTGTACCAGCTGGATGTATATTAGTGTTTGTTCTAACAACCGTTAGTTTACCGGCAGGTATTTTTTTAAATTTGCTTTGGTCAACCAAAATAACTTTGGGCGCAGTCATGCTGTCTTCAGGTACCACAAAACCTAAGGCTTCAACACCTTTTACATGGTGCATGTTGTTTTGATTTCTGTTTTTTTCTGTGCAAGAAAAAGCAAACAAAAAAAGTAAAAAGTAAAGCCAACTATTTTTAGACATAGGTTAAAAATAGAAAAATATATTGGTTTTTAAATTGGTTTACTTTTTAAAAGCTTCGAGAACTCGAGCACATAACAGCTAGAAATATTTTTTTCTCTTTTGACGATTCCTTATCGAACCAAAAAACCCTTGATAAATAAGCTTTATCAGGGGTTTTCGGTTATGTACCCGGGACCGGAGTCGAACCGGTACGGTTTCCCACAGGTGTTTGAGACCAGCGCGTCTACCAATTCCGCCACCCGGGCATTTATTATTTGGGAAAGCGGGGTGCAAAACTACCCAAATGTTTTTGATTCACAAAAAATATTACTTAAAATCGTCCGTTTTTTTGTCAAAAACTACATTTTTCATTACATTTGCGACCCTTATTTAAAGGCTATGAACTATAAAGTAAAATTGTTTTCGGGTTCTACGACAAGAACTTTAGCTGAAAAAATAAGCAAAAGCTACGGTCAGGACTTAGGCAAGGTATCTCTGCTTCGCTTCAGCGATGGGGAAATCCAAACTTCTTATGAAGAAACGGTGCGTGGTAGTGACGTGTTCATTATCCAATCAACCATGCCTCCAACCGACAATTTATTTGAGCTTTTATTGATGATCGATGCTGCTAAACGTGCATCTGCTCATCAAATTATTGCGGTTCTCCCTTATTTTGGTTATGCGCGTCAAGATCGTAAAGATCAACCACGTGTTGCGATCGGAGCCAAAATGGTTGCGAACTTATTGTCTGCTGCAGGCGCTACACGCATCGTTACCATGGACTTACACGCTGATCAGATTCAGGGATTTTTTGATTTTCCTGTTGATCATCTATACGCCTCTTCTATCTTTTTACCGTATATCCAGAGTTTAAATCTGCCAAACTTAACAATGGCAGCACCTGATATGGGTGGATCTAAAAGAGCCAATGCTTACGCAAAGTTTCTGAAATCGGATATCGTTATCTGCTACAAACAACGTGCAAAAGCAAATGTAATTGAAAGCATGACCGTTATTGGTGATGTGGAAGGGAAAGATATTGTATTGGTAGACGATCTGATAGATACTGGCGGAACACTTACAAAAGCGGCTGACATGATGCTCGACAGAGGTGCAACTAGCGTTAGAGCTGTTTGTACACACGCTGTTTTATCCGGTAAGGCTTACGAAAACATAGAAAAATCGAGAATTTTGGAATTGGTGGTTACTGATACCATTCCATTGACTCAACAATCAAGCAAAATAAAAGTATTATCGGTTGCCGAACTTTTCGGAAAAGTATTGCACAGTGTGCACAGCTTCGAATCTATCAGCTCCAATTTTATTGTATCATAAAATATTATTTAAAATATTGCGCCTAATACATTAATAAACGTTGGTTGGCTGGCGCAACAACCGACAAAAAAAATAATAACAAAATGAAATCAGTATCTATTAGCGGTTCGCCACGTGCGAACGTAGGGAAAACAGATGCATCTGCTTTAAGAAATTCAAAGCGAGTACCTTGTGTACTTTATGGTGGTAAAGACCAAGTTCACTTTTCTGTGTTAGAAGCGGACTTTAAAGATTTGATCTACACTCCACATGTAAGCACAGTGGACTTAGACGTAGATGGCAAAAAATTCAAAGCCATTGTTCAAGAAGCTCAATTCCATGCAGTAAAAGACAATCTTTTGCATGTTGACTTTTTAGAAATTATTGCTGGGAAACCAGTTACAATGAATATCCCGGTTAAAACAACAGGAACATCTCCAGGAGTTAGAAATGGTGGTAAATTGAACAAAAAATTAAAAACATTAAGAGTAAAAGGTTTAGTAGAAAAAATGCCTGATACTATTGATATCGCAATCAACAGTCTTGAAATTGGTCAAGGTGTTCGTGTTAGCGATATTACTATCGATGGATTAACATTTTTAAATGCTTCAAATATTACTGTAGTGAGTGTTCAAACCACTCGTGCTGCTGTTGCTGAAGAAACCAAAGCTGCTGCTGCAGGAGCTAAAGGTGCTGCTGCTAAACCAGCTGCTAAAAAATAATCAGTTAGTACGTTTTAAAAAACCCGCTTCCGATTTATATCCGGATTGCGGGTTTTTTATTTTTATCACTCCGCTGGAATTCGTATTTTTGAGACATGAGCAAATTTTTAATTGTAGGACTGGGAAACATTGGAGACGAGTATGAAAATACACGGCACAATATCGGTTTTACGATTTTAGATACACTCGCCAAAGAGAACAATATTAAATTTACAACCGACAAACTTGCAGCTGTTGCTACCTATAAGTTCAAGGGGAAAACATTGATACTGATAAAACCATCAACCTATATGAATTTGAGCGGTAAGGCAGTTAATTATTGGATGCAGGCGGAAAAAATACAGAAAGAAAACATTCTTGTACTTACAGATGACCTGGCATTACCATTCGGGACAGTCAGGATGAAAGCAAAAGGAAGTGATGGAGGACATAATGGATTAAAGAATATTCAGGAAACGTTGGGAACGTCCGAATATGCAAGGTTAAGATTCGGAGTCGGCAGTGAATTCTCCAAAGGCCGACAAGTAGATTATGTACTTGGAAAATGGTCGGAGGAAGAAAACAAAGCAATCGAACAAAGAATAAAATTAGCGGTTGAAATAATACAAGGATTTGCAACAATAGGATTACAACGCACAATGAGTGCATATAATAACAAATAATAAAAATTAATTAACATGAAAAAAATTAATCTACTAATCTTTACTGTCATCACCTCTTTTTGTGCAAACGCACAACTGCTGTATACATTTGACAGCGTTAAAACAACATCGGGAACAATTGATCCAAGCCCTGTTCCAATCGTTACAGGCATTACCTGCGGTACTTTTACTGCAACGGGTACACCCCCAAACTCTTTAGCAGCCTTTCGCTTCGATTTTTCTGATTGGTCGCTTGGTTCTGTTGGCGGTGTTGCCGATACATTATTTTCAGGAATGACAGGAGCAATAAGCACTGCGGAATATTATGAAGTAACATTGACTCCTCAGGCTGGTTATTCTATTACAGGTGATTCAATAAAATTCAGTTTCGAACGCTCGGGAACAGGCATTAGAACTTATGCTGTTCGATCCAACTTGGATGGTTATACAGCAAACTTAAACGCAGTATACGGTATCCCTACAACAAATGTAGATGTTCAGGCAGGGAATGTTTTTTTCCTAAAAAAAGATATAACAACCATTCAAAACAGGAATATTATAGTGCTTGGCGCTTCCTTTGCAAATATGGTTGTGCCTGTTACGTTTCGCTTTTATGGATGGAATGCTGAAGCGAGTACCGGAACATTCAGCATCGATAATGTAAATTTTATCGGCAGCTCAACTCTTGCAACGGGTGTTTCTGAAAAAAACAACATGGATATTACATTGTTTCCAAATCCATCGCAAAGCGGCTTGTTTACAATCGACTTGAATAATCTTTCAGGCAAATCAAACATCCGTATATATGATATTATTGGAAATATCATATACTCAACGGAAACAAGTTCAATCGCAAAACAAACGATAGATCTGTCAAACGTTGCAAATGGAAGTTATTTTGTTTCAATCACAAACAACAATGGTACAACAACGAAAAAGATTGTCGTAAATAAATAATTGTTACCCTTATTATGAAACGTCCTCTTCCGAACATTCGTGGGAGGACGTTTTTGTTTTTATCTTTGCAGTACGAATGGAAAAATCTGAACACATCGCAAGTATTGTAAAATCACTTCCCGACAATCCGGGAGTATACCAATATTATGATGCTGAAGGAACTATAATTTATGTTGGAAAAGCTAAGAATTTAAAGAAAAGAGTTTCTTCTTATTTCAATAAAGATCAATCAGAAAATGGTAAAACAGCAATTCTGGTTAAAAAGATCGTTGACATTAAATTCATAATTGTAGACACAGAACTAGACGCGCTGCTGCTCGAAAACAATCTCATCAAAAAATATCAACCCCGTTATAATGTTCTATTAAAAGATGACAAAACCTATCCGTGGATCTGTATCAAAAACGAACGATTCCCACGCGTATTTACAACCCGCTATGTTGTAAAAGACGGTTCATCTTACTTTGGTCCCTATGCATCTGTAAAAGTAATGCATACAGTTTTAGAATTGGTAAAACAATTATTCAAATTACGCAATTGCAATTTGAATTTGTCGGAAGCGAACATCAAGTCAAAAAAATTTAAAGTTTGTCTGGAATACCATATCGGCAATTGCAAAGGCCCTTGTGTTGGAAATGAAAGTGAAGAAGACTATAATCAAACTATTGCAAACATAAAAGAGATCGTAAAGGGAAATATTAGTACAGTATCAAAACATCTGAAAAACATTTTACAACAGCATATTGAAAAGTTAGAATTTGAAAAGGCACACTTTATCAAAGAAAAAATTGATGCGCTAGAAAAATTTCAAAGCAAATCAACTGTTGTTAGTCCCACTATTACGAATGTGGATGTTTTTTCAATCACATCTGATGAAAAAACAGCCTATGTTAATTTTTTAAAAGTTGTGAATGGCTCGATCATTCAGGGACATACCATCGAACTAAAAAAGAAGCTGGATGAAAGCAATGAGGAACTCTTAACCCTTTCAATTGCAGAATTACGAGAACGTTTTCACAGCGACGCAAAGGAGGTTTTGGTCCCTTTTGAAATTGAAACAGAATTTCCAGGTATCGAATTTATTATTCCTCAACGTGGAGATAAAAAACACTTGCTTGAGCTTTCAGAACGTAATGTTGACTATTACCGAAGAGAGAAGATAAAGCAAGAAAGTCTGGTAGATCCGGAGAGACATACAAAAAGGATCTTAGAGCAAATGAAAAAAGATCTTCATCTAACTGAAGAGCCAAGACACATTGAGTGTTTCGATAATTCAAATTTTCAGGGAGCATATCCGGTTGCTGCGATGACCGTTTTCAAAGATTGTAAAGCAAGCAAAAAAGACTACCGACATTTCAATATTAAAACGGTGGAAGGTCCTGATGATTTTGCCTCAATGGAAGAAATTATTTACAGACGATACAAACGCGTTCTGGATGAAAACGAATCAATGCCTCAACTAATCGTTATTGATGGCGGAAAAGGGCAATTGAGTGCGGCATTGCAGAGTCTTGATAAATTAGGGCTTAGGGGAAAAGTTGCAATTATCGGAATCGCTAAAAGATTAGAAGAGATCTATTTTCCGGGAGATTCTATTCCGTTATATCTTGACAAAAGAAGCGAGACATTGAAGATAATTCAACAAATCAGAGATGAAGCGCATCGCTTCGGAATTACACACCACCGGAGTAAACGGGATAAAGGAACTCTTAAAACAGAACTTACTGAGATAAAAGGAATAAGCGACACAACATCACAGAAATTATTATCTCATTTTAAATCCGTAAAAAAAGTAAAGGAAGCTACGGAGCAGGAGCTTATAGATGTCATAGGCAAAGCGAAAGGAAAGCTAGTCTATGATTATTACAAATGTTAAAATGTAGAAATAAAAAGCCTTTGAAATAAAACGTATAGAGCAGAAATAATTGTTGCGCCTACTCTACTTATAAACGATAACCTCCCAATTACTGTATTCGAAATTAATCTTACCGGGATTCCATAAATATATTTTTAATTCATCATCCGGAGTTTCAAATGCAGGAAGCACAAATTGAAATTCCATTTTTTGATTACCGGTTAACTGTTTAAAATAGTCGCTAAGAAAGAAGTTTTGGTAATAAACTGTTTTATCTTTATTTGTAATTGCTGCAACAACTTGTAGTTTGTCCAGCAACTGATCACCCTCAAAATCACAAACGACCAGTATCTTCAGGTCTTTTTCATTTTTCAATTCTGCTGCTTTTACAGAAACAGTGAGTCCGTATTCTATATCCGGATTTAATTTAAATGAAACAGAATCTGTTTTGCCGGAATTAAAAAAAGTCGTCTCCTTGGATATTCCTAAAAATGACTTCAACGATTTTGAATTCAATTTATCACTTTTTTTATAAAATGAAACCTTCCCATTTCCACCAATTCTTTCGAGCATAGAAGTAATTATCGGATAAGATTTAATCACATCCGAGACCAAATAAATATCCTGTATTGCAACATAATCCCAATCAGACCAAAACAAAGACGTTGAAATGTTTTTTGCTGTTGTCCCCAAAACAGTATAACCCTTTCTGTTCATCAGGATCAATGGAACATTTGTGGTATAAGCATCAATAACTAGAATTTTCGCTTCTTTGGAAATACCTCTTTCATCTAAATAAGCTTCCGTACCGATAAAATTTTGTCGGGTAATTTCTGCGCGATCCCAAGGACCTGAATAGTAACGTTCTGCCTGAATTTTTTGTGAGAAAACATAAAACAAAACAACCTGAATTACAAATATGCCTGTCCACAGAAATTTCTGAAAAGGTGTTTCCATTTTAATGCTGTTTAATGAAAAAATAAGCAATAAAATTATAGGAACAAAAAATGAATCTAAAAAATAATAATCATGAGCAAAGTATTGACGAGCCATCAGTAAAAAATACAATCCGGTACCGCAAAAAACGATGAGCAGTTGAAACCATTGTTTTTTTTCTTCCGCCATGAAGGATCTACGCTTTAAAAACAGAAACGCAGTAACAATAACAGAAACAAATAAAAGGGCATAATGAGAAACTGTAAAATAGTGAAGTCCCCAATGATGAATCATTTCAGAAATAATTTCTTTTAGCTCCCTAACGTTTTTTGCAGGCAATAAAAAATCGAGAAACATATTTCCATAGATCCTTCCCAAATGAACATTATAGAGATAGTATCCGACAAATACCGCAAAGGCAACTGAGAAAGAAATCACTTCAATGCGCTTTATTTTTTTATCCTTCAAAGTCATAAATAATTGCTGAAGCAGTATCGCAACCAAAAAGATGACGAAAGGAAAACGCATGAGTGCTGCAAGCAAAAAAAAGGCAATGGCAAACAAAAAATGTTTTTTCTGTTCAGATCCTTTATAAGAAAAAAAATAGTAATAGCCGGCAAAGGTGCAGGAAATTGCAGGGATACTTGGAAGAAATCCAATTTGATAGTAAAAATAAACAGGAGAAAAAAAGACAAAAAGGACAACCAATCCGGATTTTATTTCAGATGATGTAATTTTCTTAGCAAACAGATACAGATAGATCAAGCCTATTATACTTATAAAGAGCGTATAAACTCTGAAAATAAATGGAGCGGTTGATCCAACAATTTTCATAATGATTGCAACAATAAATTCGTTTATTGGAAAATCAACCCGTGTAATTCCTTCAATTGTTTGTAAATTAAATGTTGCAGGATGAAAGAAATCAAAACCGTTGTCCAAAAACCTGAGCGCAATTGCATACCGATCACTTTGTGTCCAGGCATGAATAAAGGAGGGGAATAAATCAATTGTTGATTCGTACAACAAAACACTTAGTCCGAACAACAACAATACAATTACGAGTATTGATTTTTTGTCAGAACTATTCATTGAAAATAAAATTAAGATAATTTATCGGTAAGCAATTTCATTTCGATAGCCGGAGAGATCTTTTCATAAACAATGTTATAAACGGCATCAGTAATAGGCATGTTTACTTTGAATTTTTTATTGATCTCATAAATACATTTAACTCCGTAATAACCTTCGGCAACCATATTCATTTCTAATTGAGCATAACGGACAGAATACCCTTTTCCGATCATGTTTCCAAACATGCGGTTTCTGCTGAATTGTGAATATGCTGTAACCAGAAGATCCCCCAGATAAGCTGAACTTTTTATATCTCTGTCAACTGGATGAACCACATCTACAAATGCCTTTATTTCCTGAATTGCATTGGAAATCAATACAGCTTGAAAATTATCTCCATAACCGATTCCATGACAAATACCGCTGGCAATCGCAAATACATTCTTTAAAACAGCCGAATATTCAGTACCAAAAATATCATCTGAAACAGTTGTTTTAATATAACGGCAATTCAACTGCGAGGCAACGAAATTAGCATTGTCTGTATCCTGAGATGCAATTGTCAAATAGGAAAGCTTTTCCATTGCAACCTCTTCTGCGTGGCAAGGGCCGGTAATAACGCCAATATTTTCGAGAGGAATATTATACTGGGTATTAAAAAACTCACCAACAATCAGGTTGTGCTCAGGAACAATTCCCTTGATTGCAGAAAATACTTTTTTATTTTTGAAATCTTCTATTGTAAGTTCTTTTAAAGCATCTTTTAAAAAGGCTGAAGGAACAGCCATAATTAATATGTCAGCTTTTGAAACAACCTCTTTTAAATCCGCACTTAATAAAAGTTTAGCTGTGTCAAACTCAACAGATGTCAGATAATTTGGATTGTGTTTATATTTTTTGATATGATCCAAAACCGTTTGGTTACGAACCCACCAATGCACTTCTTTCGAATTATTACAGAGCATTTTTACAATGGCTGTTGCCCAACTGCCTCCTCCTATTATCGCTATTTGTGATCCCGAATTCATTTTATTTCTTAATTTCTGGCAATTAAATTACACAATTTTTCTATTAACGCAAAACAACTCCAAGCGGTGCAGCATCTGAATTAATATAATCCAGTTGTTGAGCATCTATTTCTGAAAACAAATTTAACAAGGCCTTTTTTACTGCACCATGAACTTCATCAACTGTTATCTTTTTCATACACTGATTGTCTCCTTTGCATGGCGGTATCATAAATTCATGAACACAAGGACTGCAATAAACATTCTTGTATACTGAAATTGACCGGCCCATCCCTCCGTATTGCTGCGGGGAACAAGGACCAAACAAAGCAACGGTTCTTGTTTTTAAGGAAAAAGCCAAATGCATTGGTCCGGTATCGTTAGTAATTAATAATTCAGAATTTGCAATAAGCGCGATTAGTTCGGGTAGCGAGAGCTTACCTGAGGAATCAAAAAGAGAATCTGTTTCCCCTGCACCGGAATAAATATTTTTTACATAAGACGCTTCCGCCTCGCTTCCGATCAGAATAATTTTTAAATGAGGAAATTCAGCAGACAAAATAGTAATTAACCGGATAATATTCATTGCCGGCCATCTCCTTTCAAGGCGGAGGTCAGAGGCATTTGGATTGATCAAAATATACTTACCAAGATCGCTAATATTAAGTTTCTGTTTAATGGAAGCCATTGCATCCGGATGAATTTTTAAAGCATTTATGGATACTTCCGTAATCACGTCTCTGCAACCTAACAATCGTGAGAACTGAAGATAAGTCTGAGATACAGGAGACTTGATATTATAAAACATCATGTGTGTATACATTCCTTTACGATATGTTTTGTCATCCTTAAAAAAGCCCATTCTGTTCCTAGCCAAACTCATTGTCGTGATCATACTGCTATAATTTGAGTAGATCTCCAGATCAATGTATACATCCGGTCGGTTTTTCCAAAGCTTTAATAGTAAGCGGATATTTGAACCGACTAAAGAAAGAAAGCCTTTATCAGAAATTGCATACACCTCATCTACTTCATCAATAAAATGAAATAAACTAAGGTTAGAAACATTCGTAACAAAAATTATTTTTGCTGAAGGATATTTTTTTCTGAGTGTTTTTAATAATGGTCCGGACTGAATAATACTTCCCATCCCAACGAATTTACAAACAGCAATAGTTTTTACTTGCCTATCCAGTGAATGATCAATACGAAGAAAAAAACCAAGAATTCGTGCAACGATATTCAGAAGATATACAAGAGGAAGACCTGCATATGTATCAATT
Source organism: Bacteroidia bacterium (assembly GCA_044377775.1). Taxonomy (GTDB): domain Bacteria; phylum Bacteroidota; class Bacteroidia; order 2-12-FULL-35-15; family 2-12-FULL-35-15; genus 2-12-FULL-35-15. Next base: position 19,524 of record JBILYL010000004.1, on the reverse strand, counting down.
AATATTTTGGTGCTAAGTTTCAATTTATTTTTTTTTGAGAATTACGACCATTTCGCCTATTGAAAAATAAAAATTCTTACAGCATAATCTGACAGGAAGAATAAAGTGAAGTATATTAACGGATGGCGTTAACAGCCAGTGTTTATAAACATTGTACTGGGTATGAAGATATTCAATATTTAATGCTTTCTTCGATTTTTCAAAGTGTACTACCTTTAACCCACACTTTTCAGCAAGTATATGAATGGATGGTTTATTAAAATAGAAAAAATGTTCTAATTTATAGTGTGTCCATTTTTTTCCCATTACCTTATTTGAAAGCGAATGCGAATCGGGTGTCATGATCATGATGACACCATTCTTATTTAATAAAGCAGTTGCCTTTGATAATGTTTCCTCGGGTATCCGAACATGTTCGATCAGATCGGACATAGCAATGACGTCAAACATTTCTCGATTAAAATTACTGGCTTCAAGGGTGCCGAAAAACACATTGTTTTTACCGAATTTGATTTTTGCAATTCCAGAAGAGTATTCAGAAAACTCAACACCATAAGGGTCGTATCCTCTTTCTTTCGCGGCTTCAAGAAAATAACCGGTAGCACAACCAACATCAAGGATTTTTCCTTTCGCAACAAAGCGGTTTATGAGCGCCAAACGCAATTCAAAAGTGGCAATCTTCATTTGCTTTGTGCTCTCATTTTCTTCTTTACCACTAATCCCCCAGGCAAGATAATAGTTTTCAGAATATAATTTTTTTAAGTCTTCATCGTTCAGTTGAGGAAATAAAAATTCAACTTCGCACTTCTGACAGCAAAATATTTGCCTGTCTGGTGTGAGATCAAATTTCAGTTTAACATTCGGTGATCCGCAAACGGTACAATTCATATTATTCTCCCTTTAATAATTCTATTCGTTTTACTAGTATATTTTTATTCATCCAGGTATTTACGGCAACATAATCAATCGTTGGATCATACCAGTTATAATGTGCGCTCACCCGAACGGCATAGTTCCGGATTCCTTTACCGGGAGTAATTTTAAATACAAAGGCTCCTTTGTTGCCTTCTTTTTTATTTCCGAAAGCAAGATCAACAAAGAGAGGTTCTTCATTCTCTGTCTCCAGGGAAATAAAAACAGTATTCCCGGTTTTTTTATCGACAGATGGATTTAATCCGTAATAGTGGATATTGTTTTTCTCAAGAGGCAAAGCTGACAGACTCAGATCTTGTATTACTTTTTCAGTTGAAATTGTTTTATCATAATTTGCCCAAATGAAGGGCAATAGTAAGAGATCGTCTCTTTGAGGAGTGGCTGAATAAAAGTCGGGTACATATTTACTTTCCTTCAGTTGCGCTGTTATCAGGTTTTCATTATTTAAAAGTTCAATCGTAAAATCTGCAGATTCATCTTCTAAAATATAATAAGCAGTATGAGTTGTTTCATTAATAAAATCAGCTTTAACAAAACGATTTCCTGTACTTGAGATCAAACTAATTTCAGGCGCATTTGTGTTAAAACTTATTTTAAGTAATCGGGGGATTTCTTCATTCAATTTTATTTTAAACCGTACAACATCCGTTTTCACAGAATCCATTTCACGGGAATACGAAAAAATTGTTCGTTGGGTATTCTCAACATCAAAATCATTTCTTTTCCAAATACACAGTTTGTCAACGATTGCAAATGGAGAATAGTACTGGTAAAAATGCTCTGCTAAACGGTAATGTCGCATTGTGTTGGATACACCATCTACATTGTCCCACCAATTTTCCGGGAAATTTGAAAAAACAATTAAGGGAGCATCGTAATCCTTTAAACCAGAGAGAAAACTTTTCTGCAGATAATCATTGTGGATCGTAAGTGGATTCTGATAAAAATAGGATGGCGATTTTTTACCTGTAAAATAATAGAGCATCGGCAAATTTGAGAAATCAATAAACGTTTGCTTTTCACTTAAACAGGACGAAACCATTTTTTTGAATTTCCCGAAGTTCTTTTCTTCATAATCAGTAGTATCAATACAGCGGACAATATCCGGGCGAGGAGTAATTGCGGAAAACGTTTCCGTCTTTTCTATAGTCTTTGAAAACAAATTTCTGAAATCTGTTGGCACAGGAAGTTTGTAATTCATGATCAAAAAAGTAGATATCAATAGAAATGATATGAATCGGAAGAGAATCGAACGGTTACGAAAAAAAAGAAAAACACTTCCGCTGAGTATAAAAAAAGCAAAGGAGGAAACACCGTTATCGTGTCCTTCAACGAAACTGTGACGAACCAGTCCTCTTTGAAAATTCATAAAATAATAAATGATCAGAAAGAGGAACGATAAATAAATAACACGCTGCGGTCTCGAAACATTATATTTTTTATAGAACGTCAACATTGCCCCGACAATCAAAATCATTGTTAGGGGAAAAACAAAATACTGAATTTTGAAAGCCGCTTTTGTTACATCACCCAAACTGCTGACTCCGTATGTTTGGCCGGAAGCAAGATAATTTAATCCGCTCCACAATTTTTCAAAAACATTAACCCCCCTACACCAGCCGATTAATAACAAACCCAAAAGCGTTATGCCAAGAAATAAACCAAGAGATTTAAACATTAATATCCAGCTGATCTTAAATTGGACCCTGTTAATATAATAAACCAGCAGGACGATCAATGAAGCTATGGCTGCAGGATAGCCAATATCGATACGCCACAAAATTAAAAAGGCAATGAGCAGAATTAATAAAAAGTAATTTTTGAAGGAGGCTCTTTCATGCACCACTTTATCCAACACAAAAACAGCAAGCAATGAAATGATCGTATAATCGAACAATAACGCATTTACAAGTGGAAATAAAAAGATCGAAAAAAGAGATATGTAAGCATTACGGGAAATCCCGTACACAAACCGATACACCATAAATGCCCAGAATACCTGATATATAAAATCATAGATATACATTTCACGGCTATGCAATCCATTAAAAAAAGCATAAATACTACCAAAAAACAATTCTGATAAAACATGTGCATTAAATTTTTCGAAAACAGGAATGACCCCGTATTTCTGAAATTCCATTACCGGTAAAAAACGATTACCGGCTTCAAACATTTCGTTTGAAAGATCTATAAATGGGTTATAAAAAGTATATGTAGCAAGACTCACAACAAATAATGGGAAGTAGCGCAATGCAAGCAGCTGTTCATTATTTTTATTAATCAGCCGATCCTTCTTCACTAACCGTTTCCATCTCCAGAAGGTAATTAAAGCAAGACAAAGAATAAAAAAGGTATAGAGTATAGCGGGCGTATATGTATCAACCTGGTGACGATTCATGATCAAGTAAATCTCATCTTTTAAAAACGATCCGATTGGAATAAGAGCAAGTGGTAAAAAAACAAAAGCCGTTCTATTCAGCCAAATCTTCGCTTCGGAAAGTGTTTTGTTCTTAAGCAGAAATGATATAGAAATTAAAGCCAATAGGACGAATACAAAAAGTGTTACAAATAAATCAACTTTTGGAAAGAGTTGAAACAATACAGCAATCTCATTCAAAAGAAAAAAAAGTGAAACGCCCAGCACAGCTGCAATACCATAAAAGGTACTGTTCAAGAGTTGATCAACAGGTTTGTTTTTAAATATCAGCCACTTTACAAGAATACCCGCAATCGCAATTTTATGCAAACAATAGATCAACTCAAAAGAAGAGTAAAAACTATGGGTCCAAAGATCAAAGAAGTAAAATGTAATTCCTGCTAAGGATGTATAGTTTACAAGCTGCATTTCGGCCGACTTGAGCAATCGGTTGGAGAATAAGGAAAGCCTCCATGACAAAAATGAAAAAGCAACAATACTAAAAAAAAAGATCAGACCTGCTGTATAAAAAACGGAGATTCTCTTATTGATATCGTAGGAACTTAAAGTTGCTTCGCCAATCATTCTTCCTGGAAAGGAAAATAATTCAGGGTCAAACGCCAGTGCATATTTATAAACCAACCAAAGTGAAAAGAAAACAGCTACAAAGAGGAAATTTTTGTAATTATTACTGACGAAGTCTAAAAACTGTCTGTATGTTTTCAATGTCTTTCTTCTTTGTTAAAAAACCAAAAATAATTCTGTTTCTCTCTTCTTTTAATTACTTAATTGAAAAACGGGTCCTTCTCTTTTAATAACATTTTTTTCGGATAAAGAAGTCAGTATTTTATTCAATTGATTTTTTGAGATCCCCGTTGCTTCACTTATACTTACAACAGTTGCCTGATTTTGGTTTTTTACTTCGTCCAACACTTTTTGTTCCTCAGCATTCAAAACAACAACCGCTTTCTTCACTTCTTCAGGTCTCATTTGAGGAAAGAACAACACATCTTGTATTGAAACATTGTTTGTCATAATCATAGCCAGACGATCGATACCGATGCCAATGCCTGATGTTGGTGGCATCCCATATTCCAATGCGCGTAAAAAATCATGATCGATGAACATTGCTTCATCATCACCGCGCTCCATCAATTGTGCTTGCTCTTCAAAACGTTCACGTTGATCGATAGGATCGTTTAACTCAGAATAGGCATTTGCCAACTCTTTACCGTTCACCATCAACTCAAAACGCTCTACCAGTCCAGGTTTACTGCGGTGCTTTTTTGTAAGCGGACTCATCTCCACCGGATAATCTGTAATGAATGTTGGCTGGATATAATTGCCTTCACATTTCGCTCCGAAAATCTCATCGATCAATTTTCCTTTCCCGATATTGTCTGCTACCTCGATGTGTAATTGCTTACAAGTTGCCCGCAGCTGTGTCTCATCCATATTGCTGATATCAACTCCGGTAAATTCTTTAATAGAATCGAACATGGTAATACGTTTGAATGGACGTTTGAAATCGATCATTTTATCACCTACAGGAACGGCTGTTGTACCATTCACATTGAGAGCAATTTTTTCGAGTAATTCTTCCGTCACATCCATCATCCAATTATAATCTTTGTATGCAACATAAAGTTCCATTACAGTAAATTCAGGATTGTGTGTTCTGTCCATTCCTTCGTTACGGAAATTACGGGAGAACTCATAAACACCATCAAATCCACCAACAATAAGTCGTTTCAGGTATAGCTCATTTGCGATACGCATATACATCGGGATGTTCAAGGAATTGTGATGTGTCACAAACGGACGCGCAGATGCACCACCGGGAATTGCCTGCAAAACAGGCGTATCAACTTCCAAATAACCTCTCTCGTTATAAAAATCACGGATGGTATTCACCATTTTCGTGCGCTTGATAAACGTTTCTTTCACATTGGGATTTACGATCAGATCTACATACCGCTGACGGTAACGGAATTCGGGATCTGTCACCTCATCAAATACATTTCCTTCGTCATCCCGTTTAACGGTTGGCAATGGTCGCAACGACTTACTTAACATTTTAAAAGAAGTGGCATGTATAGAAATTTCACCCACTTTGGTAACAAAAACAAAGCCGGTGATTCCAACAATATCTCCAAGGTCGGTGTTCTTCTTGAACAATAGATCAAAGATGCTTTTGTCATCGCCAGGGCAGATGTCGTCTCTGCGGATATAGACCTGGATACGTCCGGTGGCATCCTGCAAACTCACAAAACAAGCCTTTCCCATATCACGATTACTCATAATACGTCCTGCAATGGATATGTTTTTATATTCTTCTTCCTTTCCAGGAGTAAAATTTTCTAAAATATCTTTTGCTGTAGCATTGATCTCAACCAATGCAGCGGGATAAGCATCAATCCCCATTTTGGTGATCTCTTCTAATTTTGCTCTGCGCAATAATTCCTGTTCGTTTAATTCGGTGCTCATTTTCAGTTTCTCTTGTTTTTTAATATTTGCAAATATACATGCTATGAGGCTTTTATAGTCATGTTATTTGCCCTTTTTAAGTATTTATTTCAAAAAAATCGTATTTTTACAATCCTTCAGATATTTACAATATGAAACAGATATGTTTCTTAAAATATAACGTGTGATGAAAACATTAGTAGCGAATTTTTCTAAACAATTGACAGAAGCAATTGCTATTGGCGGCAGTGCGAAACTTACACCTTCCCAGCATAAAATTTCCAACGTATTGATTTGCGGCCTAGGTGGTTCCGGGATAGGCGGAAGCATCGTTTCAGAGCTTGTTATCGGAAATGCAAACGTACCTGTCAATGTTACAAAAGGTTATTTTATTCCGGCATATGTTAATGAAAGCACACTCGTGATCATTTCATCTTATTCCGGAAACACGGAGGAAACTCTCAATTGTATGAATCTGGCGATTGCAAAAAATGCAAAAATTGTTGCGATCACTTCCGGAGGAAAAGTATTAGAAACATCTAAAACAATTGGATTCGACTGCATCGTTGTTCCTGGTGGAATGCCACCCCGCTCTTGTCTTGGATATTCTTTGACACAATTGTTTTTTATTCTCGGATACAATAAGATCATCAACAACAACTATAAAGCAGAACTTGAAGCAGCTGTAAAATTAATTGATTCAGAAGAGAACACAATTATTGCAGAGGCAAGCAGCATTGCAAAAAAACTGATCGGAAAAATTCCTGTTATCTATGCTACAACCTATAATGAGGGTATCGCCATCCGGTTCCGTCAACAACTGAACGAGAATTCGAAGATCCTTTGCTGGCATCATATCGTTCCTGAAATGAATCACAATGAATTAGTTGGCTGGACAGAAAAAAACAACAACTTAAGTGTCTTGTTCTTTTTAGATAAAGATGAATATTCCAGAAATCTGGCCCGCGTTCAGATCAACAAAGATGTTATAGAAAAACATGCCGCTGAAATCACAGAAGTATATTCAAAAGGCAACTCTGTCATTGAAAAGGCAATCTATTTTATTCATTTGGGCGATTGGATTTCAATTGCACTCGGAGAATTACGCGGTGCGGATCTGATGGAAGTGAATGTTATTAATCACTTGAAATCAAAACTTTCGGAGCTATAGGTCGTATCACGATCTCTCCTCCTTTAGTCTTGACGGCTCTCATAAAAGAGTTCACCAAACAAACAACGATTCGAAATTCGTAGAATGCAAAAAGTAAAATTCATTGATCTGGGCCTCATCGACTACAAGCAAGCTTGGGATTATCAGGAAAAACTTTTTGCTGAAGTGGTTGACAAAAAAGTTGCAAACCGCACACTACCCGAAAACGAACAAGAAACAACCGATAATTTTCTTTTATTCTGCGAACACCCTCATGTGTATACACTCGGTAATACAGGAGACAAAGAGCATTTACTCATCAGCGAAAATCAACTCAAAGAAAAAAACGCGACCTATTATAAGATAAACCGTGGCGGTGATATTACGTATCATGGACCCGGACAAATTGTTGGATATCCGATACTTGATTTAGATAATTTTTTTACTGATATCCACAAATACCTCCGTTTTTTAGAGGAAATGGTTATCCGAACATTGGCGGAATATGGTTTGACTGCCGAAAGAAGTGCCGGAGAAACCGGTGTTTGGCTGGATGCTTCAAATCCGGCAAAAGCCAGAAAAATTTGTGCACTTGGCGTTAGGGCCAGCCGGTGGGTAACCATGCATGGCTTTGCATTAAATGTAAATGTTGATCTGAATTATTTTGGAAATATTATTCCTTGTGGAATTGTTGATAAAGCAGTAACTTCATTGGATAAAGAATTGGGACGAAAAGTAGACGAAGAAGAAGTGAAGCAAAAATTAAAAAAACATTTTTCAGAATTGTTTCTTGCTGAATTTATTTAATCTTTAAAATCAATGTATGCATTCAGAAGAAATATCAAACCCTCGCAACGCTTCGAATACGGCATTTATCAAATCTTAGATCATTTTTTCGGGAGAGCAAGAGTATTCAGAATATTAGGTAAACGCAGGCACACTTTTTACAAAAACGTGCATGCGACACTAAAAGCAAGCGGAGAGGGCAAATTAATCCCAATCGAGCGAAGAACCGACCTTTCTTTAAAAGAATTTAAAGATCACTATGTAAAAAAAGGTATTCCTGTAATACTGGAAGGTGCGGCAAAAAATTGGGACTGTGCTAACAAATGGTCACTCGGCTATTTTAAAGATTTGCATGGGAAAGATGAGATCTTACTTGTAAATCAAGAAATTGTTGGATACCCCTACGAAAAAACAACACTTGGTGACGTTATTGACAATATCTGTGCAGGTGGTAAAAAATATTACCGTTTCTACCCATTGTTAGACAAACATCCTGAACACATTAATGACTTTGATTATAAATGGCTTTTGGAAAGATGTGATAAAATAAAAACATTCGAATCTTTTCAGCTTTTTATCGGAGGAAAAAACACTATTACCTCTTTTCACAATGCTGCCAGCAGCAATTTATTTGTTCAGGCGTATGGAGAAAAAAAATGGGTACTCTATTCCCATTATTATTCCATGATTTTTGACCCCGATCCGGTACGGAATATATACAGACACGGACCTCATAAAACAGAGAAAGGGCCTTACGATCCATTTAACCCTGATCACGATTACCCATACACCCTTTTTAAATATATTGATGGCTATGAAGTGCACCTGAAGCCGGGCGATGTTTTATGGAATCCACCATTCTATTGGCATGCAGTTAAAAATCAAACGGATTCAATCGGGGTTGGATTTCGTTGGTTTGCTCCTTTTAACGCGCTTAAAATTGCGCCACTATATATGTGTCTCGACTTTTTTGCACGGAATCCGCCAATTTGGAAAGGCTATAAATTGGCAAACAAAGATTTCAATTTGGTAAATTTAGCAGAAACAGGTAAGTTAGAAGGATTTTTAAAAGAGAGAAACAATCACACAAATACCAATTAAGAACTTAAACAAAAAGCATGATCTGCTGTTTAATACTTTAAAATACCCATTACTCTAAATGATTTGTAAATTTTCAATTAAAGATATAGAAAAGCTTTCAGGAATAAAAGCGCATACTTTGCGCATTTGGGAACAGCGCTATGGCATACTAAAACCGAATCGTACAGACACAAACATACGCTGGTATGACAATGATGAATTAAAAAATATCTTAAATGTAAGTCTGTTAAATAATCACGGGTACAAAATTTCCAAGATTGCCGAACTCAGCAAAGAGGAGATCGCATCAGAAGTAACTAAGATTGTAGATTCTACTATTAAGGAATGTGAACAAATAAGCAGTCTAATCATTTCAATGGTTGAAATGGATGAACAACGTTTCGAAAAAATTATTTCCAATCAGATTTTAAGAAATGGTTTTTCTTATACAATAGAAGAGGTAATCTATCCCTTTCTTCATAAGATCGGAGTAATGTGGCATACAGGAAGTATCAATCCTGCTCAGGAACATTTTATTACGCATTTGATCCGCCAAAAATTAATTGTAGCAATAGACGGTCAGATAGTAACAGAACACAATCAGTCCAAAAAATTTATTTTGTATCTCCCGGAAAATGAATTACATGAATTAAGCCTGCTCTATTTCACTTATTTATTAAAATCGAAGGGGCATGTTGTAACTTATCTCGGACAATCTGTTCCGCTGATAGATGTTGAACGTGTAGCGGAAATAAAAAACTCGGATTACATCGTGTCGGTATATACACACAGAATGGACTCTATACAAGATTATCTGAATCAACTTGCGGTATGCTTTCCAAAAAAAAGACTTTTGTTATCCGGCTATGAGCTTGTAAAAGAAGGGATAAAATTACCTGAGAACGCAAAATTATTTAGAACACCTGCCGATTTCCTGGCGCTTATTCCCTGATTCCCCTTTTTCTTCTTTTTCTTTCCACTATTTCCAACTTCTTTTCAGAAATGATACGGGCTTTGACTTTTCATATAGTCCTCATTATCAAAACATTGGCGTCAATTCAATTAAATTGTTTAAGCTTTGATTTAAAATAATAAACATTTTTGTTTGTTTTGTTTAATCTTTTTGTATTTTTGTTAAACAATAATAAAAACTAAAAGACAAATAATATGACAGCAATCGAATTCAATCAACAGCTGGTGAACCAAAGAACCCCATTAAAAAACTTTGCATACAGCTTGACCCTAAATAGTGAAGAGGCTCAGGATCTAGTTCAGGAAACATTTTTAAAGGCATTAAAATACCGCGACAAGTTTGCGGATGCATCCAATTTAAAAGCATGGCTGTATACAATCATGAAAAATACCTTTATAAATACCTACAGACGATCCATTAAAACGCGCCAGATTATTAGCCAAACAGAGGATCTTTCGTTAGTGAAACCATTGAACGGAAGTAATAGTCCGGATGCAAACTCTCAGATTAACTTAAAACACATCACGAAAGCAATTGATGCGTTGGAAGACGAATATAAAATTCCATTTACTCGTTACAACGATGGGTTTAAATACAAGGAAATTGCAGACGAACTGGAATTGCCGATCGGGACTGTAAAAAGCAGAATCTTTTTAGCAAGAAAGCGTCTTATGCAAGAATTAAAAGAATTCGCATTTTAACCGATTTGTTTAAATCAAATACAATTAAATTAAACAAAATGACTTCTAAACAAGAAATAAGCATTTTTTGGTTCAGAAGAGACTTACGCATAGAGGACAATGCGGGTTTATACCATTCATTAAAGAATAATGAAAGGGTTTTACCGCTATTTATTTTTGATACGGATATTCTTGAACAACTCGAAAACAAAAAAGACAAAAGGGTTGAATTTATTCACCTTGCTTTGCTTGAGTTACAAAAAACGATCAGCGAAAGCGGCAGTTCTCTGCTGATATTAAAAGGAAATACGCTGGAAATATTCACAGATCTGATCAAAAGATACACTGTAAAAAATATTTATACAAATACAGATTATGAGCCTTCAGCAATAGAACGTGATTTAAAAATTGAGTCGCTGGCAAAAAAAAACGACATCGCTTTTTATTCATTTAAGGATCAGGTAATTTTTGAAAAAGGTGAAATATTAAAAGATGACGGCTTACCATATACGATCTTCACACCTTTTATGCGAAAATGGAAAGCCAAACTAAATTCATATTACCTAAAACCATACCCGACAAAAAAATACATTTCAAAATTTTTTAAGACAAATATAATTTCAATTCCAACCTTAAAAGAAATTGGATTTATCGAAACCGGAATAACATTTTCTGTGCCGGCAGTTAACGAAAAAGTAATTTCCGGCTACCATGAAACACGTAACTTTCCTGCCACAGAAGGCACCAGCCGCTTAAGTGTACATTTAAGATTTGGTACAATAAGTATCCGTCAACTTGCTTCAAAAGCTCAATCACTAAATGATCAATGGCTGAACGAATTGATCTGGCGTGAGTTTTACATGGTGATTCTTTTTCATTTTCCGCATGTCGTTACCCGTTCTTTCAAAAAACAATACGACAACATAAAATGGCTCAATAATGAGGAACAGTTTGAACGCTGGTGCAAAGGAGAAACCGGATATCCGATCGTAGATGCGGGTATGAGGGAACTTAATGCTACCGGATTTATGCATAACCGCGTGCGAATGATCACTGCGAGTTTTTTAGTAAAACATCTCCTAATCGACTGGAGATGGGGTGAAGCTTATTTTGCAGAAAAACTGATGGACTATGATCTATCGGCAAATAACGGAGGCTGGCAATGGGCTGCAAGTTCCGGCTGTGATGCAGCTCCTTACTTCAGGGTGTTTAGCCCGGATGCACAAACTCTCCGATTCGATTCCAAATTTGAATACATCCGCAAGTGGGTTCCGGAATTCGAAGAATTAACCTATCCAAAACCTATAGTGGATCATAAATTTGCACGCGAACGCGTACTTGCTACTTTTAAAAAGGCTCTTGAAAAAAAATAAATATTGGCCATTTCGAAAAACTCTTTCCCTGTTCAGTTGTTAACTAGGTGGATCCCAACTAACATGCAATGGTCAATTCCATAAATTCAGAACCGTTAATTATTTCTTCAACACTAAAAACAACAACACAAACAGATACGAAGTATTTGTCGGTTTTTGATTACGACAGAATTATTGAAATGGCTTGGGAAGATAGGACACCTTTTGAGGCCATACGATTTCAATTCGGATTAAACGAATCTGCCGTAATTGGTGTCATGCGTGATAAATTAGCATTCTCCTCTTTTAAAATGTGGAGAAAACGAATGCGCAACCGCAACACCAAACACCTGGCACTGCGAACAAAAGAGGTGCTTGCATTCAAGTGCTCCAGACAAAGGAATACAGGAAATAAAATCACAAAAAGGTAGTTCTATTATTTACCTTTGTATTAGAAAATGAACTCACAGGAAAAAATTGTTGAAGTAAAACATCTTGTAAAACACTTTGGAAAATTCCATGCTGTTGAGGATGTTAGTTTTGATGTTTACAGAGGTGATGTCTTTGGATTCCTCGGTCCGAATGGTGCTGGCAAAAGCACGACCATCCGAACTATGTTATCACTGATTAGACCAACAAGCGGAGAACTTCAACTGTTCGGAAAAGATCTGATGAAAAACCGGAATTATATTCTTAGCAAAATTGGCTGCATCGTAGAGAAACCTGATTTTTATAAATATCTCTCCGCAGAAAAAAATATTGAAATTTTTGCCCGACTTTCCGGTGTAAATATTAAAAAAAATAAAATCCATGAGATTATTGAATTTGTTGGACTAAAAGGCAGAGAGAAGGATAAGGTAAGCGGATTTTCACATGGCATGAAACAACGTTTAGGAATTGCCCAAACACTCATCCATGATCCTGAGTTAATTATTTTAGATGAACCGACAACCGGTTTAGATCCACAGGGTATCATTGATATCAGAAATTTGATCCTGCAATTAAAAAACGAACAAAACAAAACCATCCTATTGTCTTCACACATTTTATCTGAAATTGAATTAATTGCCAACAGGATGGTGATTATCAATAAGGGCAGAACTATTATACAAGGAAGCGTATCGGAGTTGTTAAACGGACAAGAATTAATTGTTTCCTTCAAGGTTGATGATATCGAAAAAGCGAAACAAGTGGTATTGAAGAACAACATCTCATTACCGGAGGAAAGCCTTGATGGCAATAATTTATTATTACAGATCAGCGAAGAGAAAATTTCTGTTATTAATAAGGAATTCTGTGAAAACAATATCAAGGTTTTTTCAATTGAACCAAAAAGAAAATTAGAAGATTATTTTTTAAAACTGATCAACCACTGATGATCTGGAAAAGTACATATAATGAGTTCATAAAGATTGCTGCGAAACCACGCAGCTATATTGGCATTGGAGCAATAACACTCATTGTCGGGATTATATTAATGGCCATGAAACTCGATGGGATGATGTATATTTCATTCATCACCGGACCATTTGAACAATCTCTTTCATTTGAAGGAAATATTTTGAATGGCAATCTGATGGCTTTCATTGTTCTCCAAATGCTGATCATTCATGTACCGTTATTAATTGCATTTGTTACCGGGGATCTGGTATCCGGTGAAGGCGCCATGGGAACTATTCGACTGTTGCTTACCAAACCTGTTTCACGTACAAGCATTCTTTTATCAAAATATCTGGCAGGCAGCGCCTATACATTTATCGTTTTATTGTGGATGGCTTTCATGGCTATCGTTATCGGAAAAATGCTTTTTGGCACCGGTGATCTGATGGTTTTAAAAAGCGATGGACTGGTGATTTTGCAGGAACAAGATGTTGCCTGGCGATTTTTTTATGGCTTTCTTGTCGCTTACCTGGCCTTGGTAATGATCGCAACTCTCGCTTTGACTTTGTCCTGTTTTTCAGAAAATTCTATCGGACCAATAGTTTCCACAATGGGAATCATCATTTTATTTACCATCATCGGAACGTTGGATGTTCCTGTTTTCGATTCGATCCGCCCCTTTTTATTTACCACACACATGGCTGCATGGCGCAGTTTTTTTGAAGACCCTTTACCCAAAGCAGACATATGGAATTCCATTATCATTTTGGTAATACATATTATTGGTTTACTCGGAATTGCCATTTATAAATTCAATAAAAAAGACATATTATCATGAGAAATGTGATTCGTACACTCGCATTTATCGGATTGTTAAGCCAGTCAAACAATCTCTTGTCACAAACAAAAAATGCCAAACAAGTATTAAATAGCGTTTATGCTAAAATGATGACGGCAAAAGATTATACTGTAAAGGCAAACATTAAAGTAGATCTCCCTTTTGTAAAAATGTTTCCCGTGGATGCGAAGATCTATTTTAAACAAAAGGATAAATTTAAGGTTGAATCAAAAAGCATAGCAATTGTTCCACGACAAGGCTTTGATCAACTCACAAGAATGCTCACCGACACCACCTCTTTTGATGCAATCATTTCAGGAAATGAAACGATTGGCACAAACCCGGCAATCATTATTAATGTAATTCCTTCTTCTGATACAAGTGATCTGATCCTTGGAAAGTTATGGATCGACAGCAAACGAAATGTTGTTCTGAAATCGCAGTTAACCACTAAATCTAACGGTACAATTCTGACAGAATACAACTATGGTAAACAGCTAATATATGGCTTACCCGACAACATGACGTTTACTGTTGATGTAAAGAAATTTAAAATACCAAAAAGCGTTGCTGCCGACATTAACAATTCGAAAAGCAAGACGGTTGACAAAACAAAAGATGATAAAAAAGGAAAAATATATCTCACCCTTTCTAATTATCAGATCAACAAAGGAATAGCAGACGCCATCTTTAAAAAATGATTCAAAATAATTTTCTACTTTTGTAGCTCATTATGAACTACTACATCATTTACAAGCCTTATAAAATGATTTCGCAATTCACTTCCTCTCATAAAAAGAAGTGCCTGGGCGAACTTGGGTTCAAATTCCCGAAAGACGTATATCCACTTGGAAGGCTTGATGAAAACAGTGAGGGCTTGCTGATCCTAACAAACGATAAAAACTTAAATTTCAGACTTTTAAAACCCGAGTTTGAACACAGCAGGATTTACCTCGTTCAACTTCAGGGAATCGTTTCTAATGATGCGATCAAACAATTAGAAGCAGGCGTAACCATTGCATTAGATGCCGGTCCATATCTTACAAAGCCTTGCAAGGCGAAACAAGTAAAAAAGCCGGAAAGCCTTCCTCCACGTGGCCATCCTGTTAGTGATCGTTTACCAACATCCTGGATCGAACTTACATTAACAGAGGGGAAATTTCATCAGGTCCGTAAAATGACTGCAGGAGTTGGATTCCCATGCCTTAGACTTATTAGAATTGCGATTGAGGACTTGCGTTTGGAAACCATGCAGCCAGGTGATGTCAGAGAATTGAAACGGGATGCTGTTTATAAGCGACTCAGCATTGAGCAACCTTAGATCACAATTTTTCTTTTTGATCCGTTATTCGCTTAATGATCATCTCTAAAATGCGTTTGTTAATTTGGCTTTTGTTGCAAACATAAAAAGTAAATTCATCCAACGTAAAATATCCAGCAATCAAACCCCGGAGTTCATTCTTTAAAGAAAGGTCCTTTTTTAAAGCCGTGTGAATCATTTCCTCCTTTTTGTCATCTCTGAGCATATTAAATTGAATCTTGTTTTCCTCTAAATGTTTACTAAAAATGGCCAATAACAATTCGTTTTGAAATTTTAAGATAGGGCGCAGAGTTTTACTTTGAAACATTTCAAGTTCGGAAGAGCTGTCTGTCTTCACTTTCACTTCGGGGCGGATACTTTCCAGCAGTTGAGTTCGGGTATTCATAGTTAATTTAATTTAGAAACAAAGAACACACTAAGTTGTTCAAATATCCTCTGCCATATAGAAAAATAGTATAATTTTTCGTAACTTCGTTATCGGACAAAAAATCCATATGTACATTAAAAATCCATCACTTACCACTGCCAATAAATTTCCTTTTCACAGGATCGTTATGCTATGCATATTCTTTCTTGCATTAAACAATTCGGCAATCGCACAGGCTCCCGGACTGCTTGAATTGGAAGGGAAAACGGTGAAAGATGGAAAACCATTATCCGGGGCAACCGTTACCGTTTTCCGCGGAGGAACTACCGAAATGGTGAAGATCAAAACTGGGAAGAATGGAAAATTCGAACTTTCACTTCCTTTTGGTGTCGACTATAAAGTCGCTTTCACTTACCCGGGATGTGTCGACATGCACCTTATGGTTTATACCAGCAAACTGCCGAAAGAAAAAAACAATATTTTTCCTCTTTACGTTACCGAAGTTCCTTACTTTGAAAACACGAATACAACAGTAAGGCTTAGCAAATATAAAAACCCGTTTACCAAAATAATTTACGATGGTAAAAAAGCGTTTATGGATGATGAAGCTTATTTGGCCCAATTCACGAAGGATCTGCTGATCAATAAAGAAGAACAAGAGAGACTGCTTCTTGAAAAATTAGCAAAAGAGAAAGCAGAGAAAGACAAGCAGCTTGCGGAAGTAAAAGCAAAAAAAGATGCCGAAGAAAAGTTGAGAACCGATGCTGAAGCAAAACTACTGGCTGAAGCAAAAGCAAGACAAGATGCAGCAGAACTCGCACGGTTGAAAGCAGAATCAGCCGAAGAAAAAGAACCTGTAAATCAAACAATGGAAACAGAGGCCATCCGCCTTCAACGTGAAAAAGAAGCAAAAAATATATTGGCTAAAAAAAATAAAGAAATAAAAACAAATTACGAAAATGACCTTCTGAAAATGGTTGCCGAAAATGAACGCATTGCTAAACAAAAGGCCTTTAATAAACAAAAACAGGAAGTTCGCTCCAATACAGTTATTACTCAAATGCGAAGAGAAGCGGATGTAAAAGCTAAATCTGATAAATTAAGAGAAGATCAAAAATTAAGGAAAAAACAACTTTTGGTTAACCAACAGCAAAAGAATAACGAGATGCGAAAATTGGTTGAAGCCGCTGCTTTCGCTGAGCGCTCAGTTAGAATAAGCAAACAGAAAACATTGCCGGATGTAAATGGATATGTTCAAAAGGAAAGCCCGAATTTTGCTGTTACTGTTGATGACGGATTGATAAAAACCATCCGCACAACTACCGTCACGCAAGGAAAAAAATTGGATATCTACCGAAAAGAAACCTATTTCTGGGGAACAGTTTATTGCTATAAAAACAATGTCGAGATTGACGAACTAACGTATAACAAAGAGATCACATTTTTCTCGGCTTATCAAAACAACTAATGGCACAGATGAAAAAATATTACATCGTATACTTTGCATTGCTGCTCCAATGCCTGATACTTTATATCAACCCATTACGTTCACAAACAACCAGCTTCATTTATTATGGAGTAGAACAGGGTTTGTCGCAATCGCAAGTGCAAGATCTTGTACAAGATGATGATGGGAACTTATGGATCGGAACACTTTCCGGTTTAACGAAATACAACGGGCAAGAATTCAAAACCTTTTCGAGGAAAGATTCATTGGCGGAAGACTGGATCACAGCAATGTGTAAAGACGCTAAAGGAAACATCTGGCTGGGGCATTGGGCAGGCGGTGTATCAATGTATAATTATAAAACAAAAAAAATAGAGAATTTAAATCTGGAAGAATATACACGATTTAAAACCGTTACCACCATCTTACAAGATGCCAGCAATCGTTTTTGGATCGGAACCGAAGGTGCAGGAATTTTTGTGTACGACCCCGATAAAAAAACAATGATTTCCTTAAATAAAAAAGATGGTCTCAGCAGTGATAATATATATGACATCTGCTTAGATCAAAAAGGGAATGTCTGGATCGCAACTGACATCGGAATCACTATTTATGGTGTTGGCAAAGATCTCGCTTCTTCATCTTCTTATAGTATTTTAAATACTGGAAACGGGTTACACAGCAATAGAATTACAACACTTGCTTTTGTAAATAACAACGAAATTTGGGTAGGCAGTGCCGATGCCGGAGTGATCACGCTTCTTGTTAAAGATAATTTCAACAGTAAACTTCCAACAAGAGCAATTGAAAATTCAGGCAATCGTATTGATATGAAAAATGGATTAGGAGCCGATTTTATAAATTGTATTTTCGAAGACAAATCACACAATGTATGGATTGGAACTACTGGCGGTGGCGCTGCAAAAGTAAGCCCGTTTCCTTCAAAAGAACGTAAAGAAGCAATATCAAAAGCTGTCGTTTATAATTACAATACAAAACAAGGTCTGAATTATTATAACGTAAACACCGTTTTTCAGGATCGTGAAGGGGCTGTTTGGATTGGGACCGACATTGGCTTAAACCAATACCATGGTGAGCGTTTTCAAATATATGATGAGTCTGATCTCATTGTAAATAATCTTGTTTGGACAACCCTTTGCGACAAAGAAGGAAATATCTGGCTGGGAACTAATGATGGAATTTCAAAGATCTCTTTCAGCTATTCTGAACTGAATAAAAAAGAAAATCACACGATAAAAAATTATACAACCAAAGATGGCTTATCAAGCAATGTTGTGCTCTCTTCTTTTGAGGACAAAGAAGGAAACCTTTGGTTTGGAACAGGTTTTGGCGGAGTATGTAAATTCAATAGATCAACTGAACGTTTTGAATCCTATACAAAAGAAGACGGACTGGCAGGCGATGTAGTTTATGCAATAAGCGATGACAACAAAGGAAATTTGTGGTTTGGAACGAAAGAGGGTGCATCAAAATTTGAGCTGTCGACAAAAACTTTCCGTAATTATTCAATCGCTGACGGACTCGGGGGTAATAACGTTTACAGGATCTTTAAAGATTCCAAAGGAAACCTTTGGTTTGGTGCGTTAGGTGGGAGTTTGTCAATGTTTAACGGTTCCAGTTTTAAAACATTTGATGAACAAGACGGAATGAATCATCGTTTTATTTTATGTATCAATGAAGACAAAAACCATAACCTTTGGTTTGGTGCATACGGTGGCGGTCTTTATAAATATGACGGAAATAAATTTACAAACTATACTGTAAAAGAAGGATTGACAACCGATTCTCCATATTCAATTATTGCGGATAATGAAAATCATATCTGGATCGGAAGTAGCAGAGGTATCGATCGCTTTGAGGAAAAAACCAATACGTTTGTACACTATGGAAAAGCAGAAGGTTTTCTGGGTGTTGAAACAAATCCGAATGCTGTTTGTATAGATAAAGGAGGAAACCTTTGGTATGGAACCATTATGGGCGCTGTAAAATACAGCCCAAAAGAAGATAAAACAAATTCCACCGAACCAAAAACATTTATCACCGGATTAAAATTATTCATGAAAAATTTTGATTTTCCCGATGATGCACGTTTCAAATACAATGAAAATCATTTAACCTTTAATTTTGTCGGGGTGAGTTTAAATAACCCGCAAAAGGTTAGCTATCAATACAAGTTAGAAGGATTTGATAAAGATTGGCTACCCGGAATGACCAGCGCAAGTGAAGCCGTTTACACGAATCTTCCTCCCGGAACATATACCTTTTTAGTACGCGCGTTCAATAATGACGGAACAGGAAACATAAGGGCAAC
>JBILYL010000072.1:0-9910 GCA_044377775.1 Bacteroidia bacterium | reverse complement strand
CCAAAGTACTTATTTGGCAAAAAGCCCTGATATCAGAGCCTGTTTGCCAAATAAGTACTTTGGTGTTTATGAATTATTAATTAATTCGGTGATAAAAAGAAGCGTATGATATCGGCAGTGGAGACAATACCTTTCAATACATTATTGTCTTCAATAACTATTGCGTGGACATCCCCTTTAGCAAGTTCCTCTGCAATTTCCCTAATTGTAGCATCCGATGGTTTCGATTTTGGGTGTGTGCTCATCATGTCGCGGACAAACAATTCGTGATAAATACGTTCATCATCATCCAAAGAAGCATCTTTGATCGCATGTACATAATCTATCAGACTTACCATTCCGATCAATTTGGAATTTTCAGTAACGGGAATGTGATGATGGAAATTTTTTTTCTCAAAAATATGTTTTACATCAATGAGTTTTTGTGTAGGACCGACAATCGTAACATTCGTTGTCATAATTGCCGAAATAGGATCATTTATATTCATCTTTCTTATTATTATTTTTTTCAAAATTATTTAAATGAGAGGTGACAGACCGTGATAAAAATCAATAGTTTCAGTGACCTGCATCATTAAAGGCTATTGTTTCTTGATCTTTATTTGTATCCGGAAATAAATAAAAAAACAGAACCATGAGAGCAAAGACATTTATTGAATTGCTTACACTTTCTTCAAATTTATATTTGATATCCAAAGACAAAGAATTGTTGGATCGTTTAGGAGAAATGGCAGAGAGAGGAAAAAATAAAATCAACGATTTGATGGAGGATCTTTCAGATGACAGTGATGATGGGAGAATTTTGCATAAGATTTTATATAAAGCGCAGCAGGCGAAGGAAGAATTAGAAAAGAAGATGGAAGAAATAGCTGTGAACATCTATGGTAAGATGCACATAGCACATACCGATGAGATAAAAATACTAACGGAACAGATTGAAAATCTGAAAAAATCGATTGATACTACAGAATCGCGTATCAAAGTTCTGGAAACTAAAACTACTGCATAGAACTTATGGGATTACTTACGTATATCGATGGAAAACGTCAGCATCTCAAACGTTATAACCAAATCATAAGTGTGTTTTTCAAGTTTGGTTTTGAGGACCTTGTTTCATACATGGAAGAAAACAAGCGGTTCAAGTTCATAAAAAAACTCATACCCAAAAAAACCTACGAGCATGCCATCCATTTAAGCAAATGGGAGAGGATGCGTTTGTTGTGTGAGGAGTTAGGACCCACCTTTGTTAAATTCGGACAAATACTCAGCAATCGTCCCGATCTGCTTCCTGTTGATTTAATAAAAGAACTGGAAAAACTGCAGGATGGTGTTCCTCCCGTTCCTGCAAAATTAGCTATACAGGTGATTGAACAGGAATTAAAGAAAAGTACTGCCGATCTGTTTAGTTGGTTTGAAGAAGAAGCCTTCGCTTCAGCATCCATGGCTCAGGTACACCGTGCGACATTAAAAACGGGGGAAAAGGTGGTACTGAAGATCCAACGGCCTGGAATCAAAGAAGTGATAGAATCGGACATAAAAGTAATGCGTTATCTGGCAGAACTTTTCACAAAAAGGATTCCTTCATTAAAAAGTTTTGATCCGGTGGGATTGGTCCGTAATTTTGAAGACAGCATCATGAAAGAATTGGATTTTATTCATGAGTCCATAAATGTACAACGTTTTCATAATAACTTTCTGGTAGAAGACATCGAGAAACGATATATCCATTCTCCAATGATCTATAAGGAATATACTACTTCTAAGGTTCTCACGATGGAATACATAGATGGAATCAAAATTTCAGATATAGATAAACTAAGTAAAAACGGATTCGATAGAAAGATCATCGCAAAACGGTTAGCGATCTCTTATTTTAAACAAGTATTTGATCACGGTTTTTTTCATGCCGATCCGCATCCCGGCAACCTCTTGGTACTTCCAAATAATACCGTTTGTTATCTAGATTATGGTATGATGGGCAGCATCATGAAAAAAGATGTGGAACAACTGGGCTTTCTCTTCATATCTGTAAAATCGAAAGATGTGAGAAAGATAATCCGTTCGTTGCAGCATTTGTCGGATAATCCGGTGATCAAGAATTTTCGTGGTCTGGAATCTGATCTGAATGAGTTTGTACAAAATTATTCCGTTCAGACAATACATCAAAACGAGATGAGTACAATACTATTGAGTTTAAAAGATATCATAGTTCTTCATGGAATAAAGATCCCGACACACTTTTTTCTTCTTGCACGTTCAATGGTTTCAATTGAAGGAGTGATCAAAAAGCTTGATCCTGATCTGGATATGGCAAATCTGGTGAAACCTTTTTTGATGCGTACCATTGCTAAAAAATACAACCCCTTACAATTTACAAAGCGGATCTTTAATTCGGTATACGAGTTAGGGATGTACATGGAGGAATTTCCGCGTGACCTCAAAAATATTATACGGAAGATCAACAAGGGTGAAATAAAGGTTGATTTGCATCACAAGGGAATTGATCCGCTCATACATACGATCAACCGCATCAGCAGGCAGGTTATTTCGGCTGTGATCATGTCGTCATTGATTATTAGTTCATCCTTGCTGATCATATTTAATGTGCCCCCTTATTGGGGCAAGACTTCAATGGAAGGAATTCTCGGATTTGTAATAGCTGGAATTCTTGCTTGGGGAATGATAAAGGATCTGAGGAAAGGAGATCACGATGGTTGGGATGGTTGGGATGAATAAAAATGAAAAGTCTTGTTTTTATTCCGATTCACCCCTCCACCGATTATGGTTTTATAAAAGCACTTTTTAAATGTGAAAAAGCATTGCTTATTTCTGAACTGAAATGTTCCCAATTTCCTTTAAAAGTTGATTCTTTGTTTGAAAATTTTTGTTTCAATTCATCAATTTTTTTGATGAACTCTGCCTTCCTCTCTTCAAATTCATCTTTCACATCCAGCTTTCCTAGATTGAATTTCAACTGAAGTATTTCCATTTTAATCTTAAATTTTTCTATTTCAAGATTCAATTTTGGATATTGCATTAGGCTTTCTGAATTCTTTTTAAACTCATTTTCTATCTCCTGGATCGACTTCATTATTTTCTTTTTCTGTTCCTGAAAGATTTCTTTTGTTTCAGCTTTCCCTAATGCGAGCTGTAATTCAAGCTCTTCCAGTTTTCTTTTCAGTTCGTTTACCTTTTGATTTCCCTCGCCCAATTTGCTTTTTGCTTTAAGGATAAATTCATTTAAATCTTTTTTCAAATCTTCATATTTATCAGCCGCGTCAGCTTTTCCCAAAGCCATGTGAAGACGAAAGTTTTCTAATTCGGCAATCGCCTTTTTTAAACCTTCAATTATTTTTTCGGTTACAGGTTGTGTGGTTGTTTCCATAGTTTTAATTTAATTATTTTAGGCAATTTTAGTTGTATCGAAAGCTTTTATCAATGATTTGTATCACTACTCCTTTTGATATTCATCATCGGTATTTCTCCCATGCTAAAATATTTTTGTTTGAATTTAATTATGAGTTTGATTGTGAAGGGTATTGTTGTGAATATTATCTGTATTAAGCTGTATGATATCCTCGGTTTGGTTTCTCAATGATCCTTTCCATTAAAATTCAAGAGTCTTTTTCAAACGTTAATATTTCGGAAAAATATGGAAGAAGTCAATTTATTAATTCGGCATAATCTGGAGGATTATAAAAAAGTTGTCGCTTCTTTTACTTGGGAATCTGTTAGAAAAGAAATGAAAGGTTTACCGGGAGAAAAGGGGTTAAATATTGCTTATGAAGCGATTGATCGTCATGCGGATGGACCGTTGCAGCTTCACACGGCACTGCGTTGTATCAACAAAGAAGGACTGGCAGTTGACTTTACGTATAAAGATCTGAAGGAGCAGACAAATCGCTTTGCAAACGTATTGAGAAGTCTGAAGATCTCAAAAGGAGATAAAGTATTTGCACTATCGAGACGGATTCCTCAGCTCTATTTTGCGGCAATGGGAACATTAAAGAATATTAGTATTTTCTGTCCATTGTTTCCGGATTTCGGTCCTGAACCGATTTTTCAGAGGATGGTCAAAGGAGATGCAAAAATACTCGTTACAACAAAACTTCTTTACGATCAAAAAATAAAAGATATAAGAGAGCGTCTTCCAGAGTTAAAATATATTCTATTGGCAGATGTAACGGTTGACATTGATAATAAAACTTTGTCGCTACTCAAATTGATGGCTGAAGCAGCAACCACATTCGACATTCCACCAACAGATCCTGAAGATCCTGCATTGCTACATTTTACAAGTGGAACAACAGGAATGCCCAAAGGAGCATTGCATGTTCACAAAGCTATTTTGATGCATTACATTACCGGGAAATTTGTATTGGATTTTCAGCCGGACGATATTTTTTGGTGCACCGCTGATCCTGGTTGGGTAACAGGTACATCTTATGGTATCATTGCTCCGTTTGTTAATGGAATTACAAATGTTGTGGATGAAGAAGAGTTTGATGCATCCCGCTGGTACGAATTACTTGAGAAACAAAATATTTCTGTTTGGTATACTTCTCCTACAGCAATAAGACGGTTGATGCGAATGAATATAAATCCCCGTGAGAAGTATAATTTAAAAAACTTGCGCCTGATCTTAAGTGTTGGAGAACCTTTGGATGCAGGAGCTGTCATCTGGGGAGAACAAAAATTTGGTTTTCCGATCCTTGATAATTGGTGGCAAACAGAAACAGGAGGAATAATGATCGCAAACTATTCTTCTATGAAAGTAAAACCCGGATCAATGGGTAAGCCGCTTCCCGGAATTGAAGCCGAAATTGCAGACGTTACAGATTCGGATCTTAAGTTGGTCACGGAATCGGGAAAGCAAGGACATTTGGTTATTAAAAAAGGCTGGCCGTCACAATTCCGGACGTATATAAAAGAAGCGGAACGTTACAACAATTGTTTCCGTTCAGAATGGTACCTCACCGGTGACCTGGCAAAAAAAGATGAGGATGGTTATTTTTGGTTTGTAGGACGGGCAGATGATATTATAAAAACTTCCGGACATATGGTTGGTCCGTTTGAAGTGGAAAGCATGTTGATGGAACATCCTGCCGTTTTAGAAGCTGCTGTGATCGGAAAGCCGGAACCCTTGATCGGAGAACTGGTAAAAGCATTTCTGGTAATTAAAAGCGGTTTCGTTGCAGATGAAAAATTAAAAGCAGACATCATCGCATTTGCGAGGAAAAAATCAGGTCCGGCAATTGCACCAAAGGAAATTACGTTTGCTGAAAATCTTCCCAAGACAAAAAGTGGAAAAATACTGAGACGTTTATTAAAAGCCCGTGAATTAGGTTTACCCGAGGGAGATACCTCCACGTTAGAACAATTATGATTCGTTCGATAAAAATTGTATGCAATGAATATTGATCTGTTAAGTCCAACTCAAGCCGAACTTATTGTTAGTAAAGAGTTGATGTTAAAGTTTTTATACGAGATGATCCTGATCAGGCGGTTTGAGGAAAAATCGGCAGAGATGTATACAAAAAGTAAGATCCGTGGCTTTTTGCATTTATATATCGGTGAGGAAGCTGTTGCTGTTGGTGTATTAAATGCTTTAACAGAAAACGATACAGTACTTGCAACGTATAGGGAACATGCACATGCGCTGGTTCGTGGTGTTGAAGCATCCGCGATCATGGCAGAAATGTTCGGAAAACAAGAAGGTTGCTGTAAAGGTCGGGGAGGATCGATGCATATTTTTGATCTGAAAAAAAAGTTTTATGGTGGAAATGCCATTGTTGCAGGACATTTACCCCTTGCAGTAGGTTTTGCGCTTGCCGATAAAAAAATGAAACGTAATCTGATAAGCTGTTGTTTTTTTGGTGAAGGTGCAGCAGCAGAAGGAACATTTCATGAAGCAATGAATTTAGCATCACTTTGGAAAGTTCCCGTGCTATTTATTTGCGAGAATAATTTGTATGCAATGGGAACAGCCATCAATTACTCACATGCGGAAACGGCACTTGAAAAAAAATCGATAGGATATAACATGTCGTCTTCAACTGTTGATGGAATGGATGCACTTGCAGTATATGAAGCAGCAAGAGATGCTGTTGAACAGATCCGTACAACTGGTAAACCCTATTTTTTAGTTTGCAACACCTACCGGTTCAGGGCACACTCAATGTTTGATGCCGAATTATACCGTGAGAAATCAGAAGTTGAAGAATGGAAAAAACGGGATCCGATCGAACGGTTAATTAATATACTTAATGAAAAAAAGTTCATCGATAATCTTCAATTAAAAGAGCTCGAAATAAAAATACAGACACTTATCAATAATGCTGTTGAATTTGCAGAGAAAGGCACTTTAGAGCCCTTGGAGCTTTTGGAAAAATTTGTTTATTCTGAAATGAACGGCTAACGATCGTTTAAAAAAATCGAAATTGAAAACTTAATATTATTAGATATGCCAACAATTGTACATTTTGATATCAGTGCAGAAGATACTGAAAGAGCAAAACAATTTTATGAAAAATTATTCGGATGGAAAATTCAATTATTGCCCGGACCACCGGAGTATTATCTGATTGAGACGGCAGACCTTAAAGGTAATATAGGCGTGGGGGCTGGGCTTTCGAAGCGTGATGTGATTCAGGGCCCTGGTATCAATAATTTTATTGGTGTTTCTTCTGTTCAGGAATCTGAAAAAAATGTAATTGCATTAGGCGGGAAAGTACTTCAAGAAATGCAAGCAGTTCCCGGATGGGGATTTATAAGTCTTTGTATGGATACAGAAAAAAATGTATTCGGACTATTTCAGGAAGACGCCAATTCAAAATAAAGAAAGATGGCCGAAACAAAAATAAAGATCACATACAGAGAAGCACTCAAGCAAAGTTTGCGTGATGCACTGAAACAGGATGAAGCCGTTTTTCTGATGGGAGAAGATATTGGCCGCTATGGCGGAGCCTTCGCTGTCAGCAAAGGTTTACTTGAAGAATTCGGACCGGAACGCATCATGGATGTTCCATTATCAGAAGCAGGTTTTGTAGGTGCGGGAATCGGTGCAGCGATGGCAGGCATGAAGCCAATAGTAGAAGTGATGACCGTTAATTTCAGTCTGCTTTCTTTGGATCAGATCGTGAATAACGCATCAACACTCTCGCACATGTCGGGTGGGCAAATTAATGTTCCGGTAGTGATACGGATGGGATGTGGAATTGGTCGGCAACTTGCTGCGCAGCATTCACATAGCTGGGAACCTTTTTATGCCGCTATTCCCGGATTAATAGTGCTGTCGGTTGGTGTGCATGAAGATGCTCGCGGAATGTTATTAAGTGCTTTGAAATGTAAGGATCCCGTGATCATTTTTGAATATACCTCGATGTTGAATATGGAAAATGAGATAGAATCAACAATAGGTGAATTAGATATTACAAAAGCCAAAGTGCGGAGAAATGGAAAAGATATCTCAATCATTACTTATGGTGCAGGTGTTTATAAAGCATTGGATGCTGCGCAGGAATTGAGCACGGCAGGCATTGAAGCCGAAGTGATCGATCTTCGGATCTTAAGACCATTGGATTATGAAACGATAGCTGCATCCATTGCTAAAACCCATCGTGTATTAATAGTTGAAGATGCTTGTCGTTCTGTTAGTATTTCATCGGAAATAAGTTCGAGAATAATGGAACGATCTTTCTATGAACTGGATGCACCTGTTCAACGATTGTGTGGTGTGGAAATTCCGATTCCATATCCGAAGCATTTAGAAGATGCATCTGTTCCACAAGTATCGAATATTGTTTCAACAGTAAAAAAAATGATGGTTCATGGTTAATTTTTTGATGCCCAGTCTGGGTGCGGATATGTTAGATGGAACACTTATCGAGTGGAAAGTGAAGCCTGGAGACAAGGTGAAACGCGGTGATATTATCGCTGTCGTTGAAACACAAAAGGGACTGATCGATATTGAAGTTTTTGAAGAAGGGACAATAGGGGGAATAATTCTTCCGGTAGGGACGAAAGTTCCCGTTGGCAGCATAATGGCTGAAATTATTCAGGAAGGGGATTCAGTAATAAAAGAAAAATTACAGCCTATTGAAGTTGCAACCGTTGCCAAAAATGTATTTGCTGCTAAACCGGAAATTTCAGAAGATACAGTCATGGTTGAAGCGATACATTCCGTAAAAGCTTCACCTTTGGCAAAAAAGATAGCATCAGAAAGGGGTATCGATCTTTCATCATTAGTTGGAACAGGACAGGAGGGCGTGATTGTAAAAGCCGATGTTGAAAAGGCGATCTCAGAAATGAGATCTCACCTAGACATCAAAAAAAGAAGTACTGTTGTTTCGCCATCAGAAAATATTCGTTCGGCTGTTGCAGCAGCCATGAGTCTTTCAAATAGGGAGATCCCCCATTATTATCTGGAAACAAAAATAGATATGAAGGCATCACTCGAAATGCTGCAGGCAGAGAATCTTAAACTATCTGTTAAGGAAAGGATGTTGCCTGCTGTATTACTGATCAAAGCGGTGGCAAAAGCGTTGAAAGAAGTGCCCGAATTGAATGCATGGTGGGTGAATGGAAATAGTCAGAAAAAAAATGATATCCATATCGGTTTTGTTGTTTCGCTGAGAGCAGGAGGCATTTTGGTTCCTGCAATTCACGATTCAGAAAAAAAGACATTGACGGAGCTGATGCAATCGCTCAACGATATCATTCCAAGGGCACGTGCAATGAAATTGAGAAGTTCCGAGTTAAGTGATTCAACAATTACCGTCACCAGTTTAGGAGAAGAAGGTGTGGAAACGGTATTTGGGATTATTTATCCGCCACAGGTAGCCTTGGTAGGTTTCGGGAAAATATCAGATCAGGTGCTTATAAAAAATGGCATGATTGCGATCTGCCCGGTTCTGGTTGCAACACTTTCCGCTGACCACCGTGCAACAGATGGAAGTACTGGAAGCAGATTTTTACTTTCATTAAAAAATTATCTGGAACACCCTGAATTATTATGAGCGAAGAAGAATTAAAAAAAGAAATATACAGCATCTTAAAAAAGATCGCACCGGATACCGAGCCGGAGAAGCTATTGCCGGAAGATACGATACGTAAAATATTGGGGATGGATTCATTTGATTACCTGCAGGCAATTGTGGCTTTCAGCGATCGTTTCGGAGTCGAAATACCGGAAGATGATTATGGAAAACTTCAAACGCTACACGACTTGATGATCTATATTCAGAACACGCAAAAAGTTAAATAAAAAGATACAAATTGTTTTTTTAGCAATTCTTCTCATTGAATAGCATCGATTGTGACCTATATCAAGATTCACTTTGATGCGACTCATTACAAAAATACCATATTAGAAATAGCTTTGAATCAAAAAAAATCATGCCGATAAATTTTATAAAACACGCAGAGAAAGGGAATTTATTCCTTAAGGAACTCGCTCTTGAATTAGGAGACGAGTCAAATACAGCTAAAGCAGGTCGGATATTGCAAGCGGTATTTAAAACGCTTCGTAACTATTTGACATTGGAAGAGAATTTCCAATTGCTATCACAATTGCCAATGGCTTTAAAATCGATCTATATAAATGGCTGGCGACCATTCGCTAAGTATGAAGTCAGCCGAAAGCGTTCAGGTTTCATTGAAGATGTGATCGCGTCTGAAGGTAAAAATTCATGGATGGATTTTTCAAATCTGGAAGATGGTGAATTTGCTGTAAATGCAGTATTCAAAACAATGCGTAAATATGTTTCGGAAGGAGAATTTAAAGATATTGAAGCCATTTTACCAAAACAACTTAAAGCACTTGTAAGAGAAAATGCTTTGTAAAAGAAACGATCACTAAATACAGATCTAACGATGAAGTCAATATTAGTTCCTACAGATTTTTCTAAAA
>JBILYL010000071.1:0-9917 GCA_044377775.1 Bacteroidia bacterium | reverse complement strand
GCGCCTTTAAAACTCTGTATCGCTTCGTAAAATTGACCGTCATTAATATTTAATTGATTACACACTAACCGGGCTCCATTGAGGTTCATCAGATTGTGGTCACCAAAAATATTCAATTCAGTTTCCTTCGTTGAAAGTTCAGGATGTAGGATAAAGGTGACACCGTTTTCGATTCTGTTTTTCGGAATAGAATATGGGAATTTTTGAATTCCTGCCGGAGCTGCTTCACACACTTTTTTTACTTCATTGTCCACGTCACAATAAACAAGGCTTCCACCCTGTTCTATTTGGTTTACAAAAATCTGAAATTGTTCTACATAAAAATCAAACGTAGGAAACACATTGATATGATCCCAGGCGATTCCACTTAAAATTGCAATATTAGGTTTGTACAAATGAAATTTTGGACGTCTGTCAATTGGAGAAGATAAATATTCATCGCCTTCAATAACGGCAATTTTCGCTTCTTTGGTAAGTTTCACCATCGTATCAAAACCTTCCAATTGTGCACCTACCAAATAATCGCAATCAATTTTATGAAAATTTAAAACATGTAAAATCATCGCAGTGATGGTTGTTTTTCCATGACTCCCCCCAACAACTACTCTCACTTTATCTTTAGTTTGTTCGTAGATGTATTCGGGATATGAATAAATTTTCAAACCCAATTCCTGAGCTTTTATTAATTCGGGATTATCAATACGGGCATGCATCCCTAAAATTACGGCATCTAAACCGGAGTGAATATTCGAAACATCCCAACCTTCTTTTGCAGGAAGCAAATTCAATTTTGCCAAACGGCTTTTGGAAGGTTCAAAAATTTCATCATCAGAACCGGTAACATTAAAACCTTTTTTATGCATGGCAATTGCCATGTTGTGCATTGCACTTCCGCCTATTGCGATTAGATGTACATTCATCGTTTTACTATTAAAAAAATAAAGGTCACTCAATAAAAAATATTTTCATTGCTAAACTAATATATATAACCTTTAAGAATTATAAAGCCGGGCGGATTTGTAAACAAAGAAATGTTAATTCATTAATAAAAAAAAATAAGAAAGGAATGACGACAATCAATTGATAAAAATTGACATGTATGTTGCTGAGCATTAACTTTGAAAAAAAAAACATGAAAAATTTCAAAACATCAATTTTATTGTCCGCTTTATTAATATCCACTATATTTTGCGAGGGTCAGGGTATATATATTAATTTAAACACTGCTTATGAATTCAGCCTTGCACCTATGGCGATCAGCGCAAATTACAGTTCAAACAAGATCGAGTCTGTTAAAGGTTCATTCGGAAAAGGCCTGGACATAGGATTAGGAGCCGGATATAATTTCAACAAAAACATAGCAGCAGAAATAGATCTGAATTATCTCATCGGTGGAAAAATAGATTTCAGTGATGCAAGTGATATCAATACGCCAACGGAGACCGAAACATTAAAAGGGAGGATGTTCCGGATCATACCAACAATAAAAGTTTCGGGCGGTGAAAAGGTCAGACCTTATGCGAAAATAGGAATTGTACTCGGTGTAGGAACAAAACTTATTGATGAGTCCGTTCGGTACAATTATCTATTCGCGGGAACCGTTGACAAGTATGAAGAAACGACCGAATTCAGTGGTGGAATGTCTCTTGGATTTAAAGGGAATGCAGGAATAGATTTTTCGTTTTCAGAAAAGTTCGGAATATTTGCTGAAGTCAATTTTATTTCACAATCATGGGCACCAAAAAAGGCTGAAATTACAAGCTATGAAGTAAACGGTGCAGATAAATTGTCAACGTTAGATGTCCGCGATAAAGAAACCGAATTTGTAGACAGTTACGATCCGAATTTACCTATTGAACCTTATCAATCTGATAAGTCCCTGCAAATATATTTACCGTTTAGCAGTTGGGGATTTAACGCGGGAGTGAAATTCACATTTGGTTCAGCCGAATAACCAATAAAAACAGATGCATTCGGGATTATTTTTTTAATCTCGGATCCAATGCATCCCGCAACCCTTCTCCGAGTAAATTGTAAATTGTCACCGTTAAAAAGATCGCCAAACCTGGGAAAACTACTAGCCACCAGGCACTAAACTGTTCTCTTCCTGCATTCAGCAAAGAGCCCCACGTAACGGTAGTAGGTGGAACGCCAACGCCAAGAAACGACAAGGACGATTCTATCAAAATAGCAGAAGCAACACCGAAAGCGATTGCAATCATTGCAGGAGCTAATGCGTTTGGAAGTGCATGTTTAACGATGATTCGAAATTCGTGAAAACCCATTGATTTTGCAGACTGAATGTATTCAAGGTTGCTGATCCTCAAAAATTCCGCGCGCGTTAACCTTGCTATCCCTGTCCATGTTGTTAATCCGATGATCACCATTAAATTGATCATTGATTTTTCTTTCGCGATAGCAGAGATAGAAATGATCAGAATCAACAAAGGCATGGAAATTAAAACTTCAATGGTTCTGGAAACAATTGAATCCACAGGTATAAATACATGCTTACTGAAAAGAGAGAGCTTCCCAATCCGCTTTCCTAAAAAGTAAAACACGAATAAAACCGCACAAAAAATTAATATGCTTAAGATCAGTTGTAGTAAAACGGAAAAACCGGAAACAGAAAAAGCATCAATAATTGCATAAGCGCGAACAGAAAATCCGTAATAATATGCAAGAACAACACCGAATATCATTGTCCAGAAAGAGCCACGTGTTGTTTGTAGTTTACGATCTCCGAAATAACCGGCCATTGCACCTAAAAATATTCCAAGAAAGGAAGCGATCGTCATCGAAATAAGTCCGATGCTCAGCGAAATTCGGGTACCATTTATTAATCCGGAACAAACATCCTCTCCTGCTTTGCCTGTTCCCAGCCAATGCCTGAATTTTGCAGGAATATTGGCTTTGATTCCCTTTTTATCAATAAAAAATTGTTTGCCATCCGGAGCAACATAATCCGCATTATCGTAATCCGTTTTACCCGGAGCATACGCAATCGGAGCAAAAATAATTGCAGTTGCATCCATTCGTTTCCAATCCGCAATATCGTATTGAATAATTTCAACATTTCCTTCGTCATCTTTAATTTCGCAGGAATTAAAAACTGAAAATGCCGGAAACATATTCACACCTTTATACTTACAAAATAGGGGCTGATCAGTTGCGATAAAAGGAGATATCAAGGCGATCACAGAAAGTGCTATTAGTATTTTATAGGAATAATAAGCCGGCTTATTTTTTTTAAACTGGGTCCAGGCATATTTACCAAAATTAAAATCCGTGAAGGATCCTGATTTTTCGGTTGCTAAATTGATAGTTGTTCCCTTGCGCTCCATTATATATAAGAAATTCGTGGATCAACAAGCGCATATAAAATATCTGAAATCAAATAACCAAGAAGCGTTAGAAAACCGGTGATCGTCAGAATTGCGATTATCATCGGATAATTATTAAGTTGAATCGCATAAATGGCTTCGGAACCCATTCCAGGAATGGAAAAAATGCTTTCGATAATCACAGATCCTCCGATAGCAGCAGGGAAAACATTCGCAAAAACAGTAATGATCGGCAGCAATGCATTTCTGAATCCGTGTTTCCAGATCACTTTATTTTCGCTTAACCCCTTCGCACGTGCTGTACGGATATAATCCTGACCGACAACATCTAACATTGAAACACGCATCGTACGTGATAAAAATGCAAATGAACTATAACTATAACAGATCAAGGGAAGAATAATATATGGAACTGAAATTTTCATCATCTCCCAAAAAGATGCACCATCCGGGTAACCAAGAGCTGGTTTTATACCGGATACAGGCAACCAGGAAAGAACATCTGTATTCGCAAACGTCATGATCAGCAATGTAGCTAACCAGAATGAAGGCATGGAATACAAGATAAAAAGAAATAGAGAAGAGAATCTATCAAAACGGGAACCTCTGTTTGCAGCCGCCCTCACACCAATTGGGATACTGACTAAATAGGCAAAGAAAACAGATAACATCGAAAAGAAAAGCGACCAACCTATTTTAGAATAAATAACTTCAGAAATTGGTTGATGGGTAACATAGGATGTTCCAAAATCACCGTGCAGTAATAAACCTTTTGAATACGTTCCTCCATCACCAAACAACCAGCGGTGATATTGATTATGAAAACCGTAAAATGTAATTTTAGGAATGTAATTTTTCCAGCGAGTAGTCGATCCTAAGATGTTAGAATAGTTTTCTTTTACTTTTTCAAAATCAGAGCTGAGCGGAGTCAAGAAAGGAAAAGAAGAAATCAACTGCGAAACTTTATTTATTTTAGCATCTATGATACCATGATCGTATGAAGCTTTTAAAGCTGACAACTCAAATTTTAAATTATTCATCGTTTCCAGCACCACTGCATCATCATGTTTTTTAAGAAGATGAGTGTCCGCAACAAAAAAAAGCTGTTTGGTACAAAATAATTCCAGTGATTTATAATACGTTTGAATAACAGGCCAATTACCGTACTCGGATATTAAACGATCGAGTGCTTCTTTCTCGTTTTTATCATAAATCTTATACAGTGAATCGGGACGGGAAAGAGATGTTAATGAAAAATAAAAAACAGGAAGATCCAATCCTAATTTAGCACGCCACCTTTTTTTCTCTTCTATCTGACTAACACTTTGTGCATTCACGTCTCCGTTCCCCTGAACAGAAGTGACCATTCGTTCCACCGGATCTCCAGGAGCATTTACACTTAGCAGAAAGCCTACTAATGTAATGACGATAAGAGTCGGGATAAAAATTAAAACACGTTTGATAATGTATTGCAGCATGTTATCTTGATATCAAAAAGCAAAAAAAACAGTATAAATACTTCGATACAATGTGTGCATTTTTAATTTGGAGTCGCAGACAATTTCATTGAAGAACCTCCACTCAACAAACGAAGATTACTTAACCAAACACCGGGACGCTCAAAATACATTTCCTGATTACCAAAACGTTTGTGAATAATATTTCGTCTCAACCCGGCAAACATAAAGATATAGGGTTGTTCATCGTAAACCATAGCTTGAAAACGTTTCAACATTGGAATAACTTTTTCTGCATCTAAGG
This sequence comes from Bacteroidia bacterium, assembly GCA_044377775.1. Classification (GTDB taxonomy): domain Bacteria; phylum Bacteroidota; class Bacteroidia; order 2-12-FULL-35-15; family 2-12-FULL-35-15; genus 2-12-FULL-35-15. The sequence goes on along the minus strand of JBILYL010000071.1, from coordinate 4,812 downwards.
TGTATTTGATGGAATCGATCAACGCATCCGATTGGGCATTCCCAAATCCTGCAAAATTGGAGCCTTTAGACGCCCATGAAGATGTATGCCAGATCTGCGTATAATCTTCAGGCAATACATTTCCGGCCCAGGAAGCAATTAACATATCAAACGTGTGATTCGTTGCTTGTTCATAAGCGGAAGAAGGATCCAAAGGATTCATGACGGCAACAACACCAGCTTTGTACATTTGTTCAGAGACCATTTTTGCAAGATCCTGCCATTCGATAGATGAATTGAAAAAGCTAAGAGCAAACTCCATTTTCACTTTTTCTCCATCAATCATTTTATCACGGATATTATCGCCATCGGAATCTTTCCAACCCGCTTCATCCAATAATTTTTTCGCTCCTTCAATATCAAAAGGGAGCAATTTTAAATCTGAATTATATTCCGGCTTTAGCATCGAAACAGGACCTACTACCCTTTTGTTTCTGTTTTTATTCGTGATCCGGTTAATATCATCAAGTGGAACAAGCAAAGCCATAGCACGTCTGACTTTTTTATCGACAAACAATTTTTTGTTCTTTATTCCATCCGGCTTCATATTCATTGCAATAAAGCCGTAGTTGTAGGTATCGGTAAATTTTGAATTATAATTAGCATTAAAATTAGTGTCGGCCTGAAGTTCCAAAAGTGTTTTATTAGACAACGAAGTAGATGCATCAAATGTTTGCGCCTTGAATTCAAGCATTTGTGAATTCGGTTCTTTGTTTAGTTTAAAAATAATTTTATCAGGGAATGCCGTATAATACATTTTTGTATTCCCTTTTGTCCAATGATTTTCTTTTTTAACTAACACGATCGTTTGCCCCGCATCCCATTTCTCTAATCGGTATGCACCTGCTCCGACAGTATACTTAGGATCACGTCCATATTTAGAACTATTAAATAATGTTGACCATGTATTTAATTCTTTATGCTCATCCGCATTAAATTTTTTGTCGCTGAACTGAGCAAAAGTATATTTAGAAAATACATTTTGAGGATCGAAAAAAGTTCGCTGCATAATAGGGTACTCTGTAAGAAACTGAATATTCTGGATGTATTTTTCCTTCATAATAATTTTAAACACATTCGAATTTTTTTTGTCTGCAACAACATCTACCAGATTTTCTAAATACGTTTTCGCACTTGGATTATTTGTTAGCGGACACTTATTCACTTTCAACGTAAAAATAATATCCTCTACAGTTAGGACGCTGCCATCATCGAATTTGATATCATTTCGAACCTCATAGGTATATTCTTTTCCATTTTCAGAAATAACGGGCATTGATTTTACAGCAATGGGGCGGAGGCTAAGTGTTTGAAAATCAACTCCAACAATATACACCTGAGTATACGCCATAATTTCGGAGCGGGAAGCAAGAATTCCATTTGTCGGATGTAATTCATCCGGCTCATTTACAATATTATATACAAGAATATTTTCTTTCGACCAGGAAGGCAGAAAGATTTGTGCGTCCTCGATGGTAATAAATTTCGCTTGATCAGCAGAAATATTTTTAACGTCAGCATTGTTTTTGTCATCAATAGCTGATTCATTTCCGCCACAACCAATTAAGGATCCGAATACTATGGCTAAAAGAGATAATACAACGACCGATCGGATAAAAGAAAACATAGAATGTATTTAAATGAATGAGAATTCTGCTGTTACAAATATAAGACGCAGATTTGACAAATTCATTAAAATGAGGGGGAAAATCGAGATAAACAGGAAGTGATCCGGGAATAAAAAAGCCAAGAATAGATCTTGGCTTTGTGTGACCCCATTTGGATTCGAACCAAAGGCCTACGGTTTAGAAAACCGTTGCTCTATCCAGCTGAGCTATGGGGTCGAGTCTATTTTAAACTAAAAACGATTTACAAATCTAAATTCGTAAATCGCTTTTAATTTTATGTCGGGACGGCAAGACTCGAACTTGCGACCTCCTGGTCCCAAACCAGGCGCGATAACCAACTACGCTACGCCCCGAACAATGATTATAAAGAACTTTTTATAAGCGGATGCAAATGTACTATTATTTTTAATCTGACAAACAAAAAAAAGCTTTTTGTTGTACGATTTAATATTTTTCTACTTCAACAAATAAAAGCGGAGAGAGAGGGATTCGAACCCTCGGTACCGGTTTCCCAGTACGACAGTTTAGCAAACTGTTCCTTTCGGCCACTCAGGCATCTCTCCGAACCTTTTTTTCAAAGGACTGCAAATGTAAAAAAAAGATTTTCTTATTGCAAAACAAAATTCAATTATTCCGCTAATCATCCGATTTAAAACCCTTTGAAAGGTATTAAACAAGCGGTTCAGAGTAAAAAAACTGAAATTCAGCCTAAAATGAACCCAAAATGAGCATTTATCAATTCTATTGGAAACTTTTTTACCTCTTCCACATAAAAACAGCTTTAAAAAGAAATTCAAATCTGACATTCATCACGTTCTTTCTTTTTTTAATATACCACAGAAGAAACTATTATTAAAAGAAATCTCCCTGAACCTATTTTTAAGTAAAATAATTCCGAAAACATAAACCACTCAAAGCAATTTTATTTCTCTGAAAAACATATGACTTTCATCAAGGTTGACTTTCGTCAGCTATTTTTTCAAACAACCCAAATTATATTTGTTTTTGTAAATGAATTTAATCAGAAAATAAAATGGAAGAACACGATAATAAATTTCAGTCAAGAATTGATGCAGGCGAATTTGTTGAACCGAAAGATTCTATGCCCGATGCATACAGAAATCATCTGATCCGTCAAATGTCACAACATGCGCACTCGGAAGTGATTGGTATGCAGCCGGAGGGGAATTGGATCAGCCGTGCACCAAGTCTCAGAGCAAAACAAATCCTGTTAGCTAAGATTCAGGATGAAGGCGGTCATGGATTATACCTATATAGTGCGGCAGAAACACTTGGCATTTCCCGCTCAGAAATGATCGACCAATTACAAAAAGGAAAAGCAAAATATTCAAATATTTTTAATTACCCGGCTTTAACATGGGCCGACATCGGTGCAATAGGTTGGCTGGTTGATGGTGCCGCAATCGTTAATCAGATTTCATTGCAACGTACTTCTTATGGTCCTTACAGCCGAGCAATGGTTCGGATCTGTAAAGAAGAAAGTTTTCATCAGCGACAAGGTTATGAGATCATGGCGAAAATGATGAAAGGAACAAAGGAACAACAGGAAATGGCGCAAGATGCAATGAACAGATGGTGGTGGCCCGCATTAATGATGTTTGGCCCCCACGATAGCGACTCACCTCATTCCTCTGATGCATTCAGATGGAAGATCAAACGGGAAGGTAATGATGAACTTCGACAAAAATTTATTGATAAAACAGTTCAACAGTCAGAAGTGATCGGCTTAACTATTCCTGACAAAGAATTAAAATGGAATGAACAAAAAAACATTTATGATCACGGTGAAATAAATTGGGCTGAATTTAATCAGGTTATCCGTGGAAACGGACCATGTAATAAACAACGCATGGAACACCACATTAAATATCACGAAGAAGGCGCTTGGGTGCGTGAAGCTGCTGAAGCATTCAAAAACAAAAAAGCAAAAAAAGAAAATCTAATTAACGCTTAAAACTAAAAACCATGGCAACAGATACACAATTAGATCTTTGGGAGGTATTCATCCAACCGAAATCGGGTAACAGATACGCACACGCGGGGAGCATACATGCTTCAGATAAAAAAATGGCGATTCAGAATGCCCGCGACATTTATACACGGAGAGGTGAAGGAACCAGCATTTGGGTTGTTCCTTCGAATTGCATCATTGCATCCGATCCGAATGATGAGGACATGCTTTTTGAACCATCGAACGATAAAGTATACAGACATCCTACTTTTTATGAAATGCCGGAAGGCGCTAAAAATATTTAATCATGAACAAACAAGAAGCAATTTTTAATTATGCGCTGCGATTGGGTGATAACTCGTTGGTCCTTGGCCATAGATTAGCTGAACTTTGCAGCAAAGGTCCCATCTTAGAAGAAGATCTGGCACTTACCAATATGGCTTTAGATCACATCGGCAGAGCACAAGCCTTTTTGGGATATGCAGCGCAGGTTGAAGGTAAAAATAAGACAGCCGATGACCTTGCTTATAAACGTGCTGAACGGTCTTTCTATAACAACTTAATTATGGAATTACCAGATAAGGATTTTGCTGCGACCATAGCCCGACAGTTACTTGTATCATCATTTGAATATTTTTTATATACCGAATTGATGAAAAGCAAAGATGAAACTATAGCTGCGATCTCAGCGAAAGCGGTGAAAGAAGTGCGCTATCATTTGGCACATTCAAGCGATTGGACCTGCAGATTAGGTGAAGGAACAGCAGTGAGTCACGAAAAAATGCAGAATGCATTGAACGACCTATGGATGTTCACCGGTGAACTATTTGAAATGAATGATGCTGATGCGATCCTAATTAAAGAAGGAATTGCAATCGATTTAAATAGCATCAAACAACAATGGCTAGAGCATGTAAATGGAGTAATCCTTGAGGCGACACTTACGTTACCATCATCCGACTTTATGCAAACAGGAAGTAGAAAAGGAATCCATACAGAGTACCTTGGACATATCCTGTCGGAAATGCAATACTTACAACGTGCTTATCCAACTGCTCAATGGTAACTCAAAAGTTTACGCGGGAAGATATTTTCAAGCTTTTATCTTTTATTCCTGATCCGGAAATACCTGTGGTTAGCATAAAAGAAATGGGTATGCTTCGAGATGTCATC
>JBILYL010000318.1:0-3360 GCA_044377775.1 Bacteroidia bacterium | reverse complement strand
AGTGTCGTCTAATTAGAATAATTTTTATTGGTTGATTAAACCTTTTTTAATTCTCAGGGTCAGACCTCAAAAAATATAAAAACGCCATGAAAAAACTTATCATTATTTTATTTACTGTTGCGATAGCTTCCGTAAATGGTTTCTCTCAAGGACCGCCCCCGAAGAATGCAGTTGCAAAATCACCTGAACAGCGCGCAGAGAATCAAACGAAACGTTTAACAAAAGAATTAGGTTTGACTGCCGAACAACAGGCAAAAGCGAAGGCTATTATTTTAAAGCGTGAAGAAGAAAAAGAAAATTTGCAAAAGGCTACCCGTGAAGGACATGAAAAAACCAAAACTGAGTTTAAAGCATTTTTGACTCCCGAGCAGTTTCAAAAATTTGAGAAGAAAGAGGAAGAAATGAAAAAGAACAGGGAAGAAAGACGGAAACAATCCCCACCGCCACCCAAAGCTGCTCCTCAATCACCTGCTCCTGTAGAAAAATAATTTCCGCATCGTAATAAATTTCCGCCAGGCTCGAAGTGATAGTTCTATCGTCATTTCGGGCTTGAAAGGAATTTTGTCAGCAAACAAATTAATAAAGAGTAAGTACAATTTTATTAAATTCGCATAGAAATATGTCGAATAATTTTTTAAATACCCCCATTGAATATCTTAAAAGCGTTGGCCCTCAAAAAGCGGATCTGCTGAAAAAGGAATTGCGTATTTTTAATTATTCCAACCTTCTTACTTATTATCCTTTTCGTTATGTTGATCGGACGAAGTTTTATAAGGTAAATGAGATCAATGCCGATCTTCCCTTTGTTCAATTGCGCGGTAAAATTGTGCATACCGAAATGGTGGGTGTGAAACGTACAATGCGTTTTGTTGCAACCTTTACGGATGGAACAGGTAAGTTGGAATTGGTTTGGTTTCAGGGAGCAAAATGGATTGCTGAAAAAATTAAACCACATCTCACAAATGAATATGTAATTTTTGGAAAGCCTTCTGTTTTTGGCTCCAAATTTAATATTGCCCATCCTGAAATTGAATTGGCAACAGAAGAGAATACGACATTTGCTCCTGCACTTCAGGCTGTTTATCATAGTACAGATAAACTTAAGAACAGAAGCATGGATACAAAAGGAATTGCCCGTTTGCAAAGAGGTTTGGTTTCACTGATAAAAAACAATATACCGGAGACACTTTCCAAAACAATTATTGATCGCTACCAGTTGATGTCGAGAGAGGACGCGATGAAGCAAATTCATTTTCCACAGAATCCCGAGCTACTTAAAAAGTCGGAGTTCCGTTTGAAATTTGAAGAACTTTTTTTTATTCAATTAAAATTATTGAAGCAAAAAGGATTGAGGGAAAAAACATACAGAGGTTTTATATTTTCTAAAGTCGGAGACTATTTCAATGGTTTTTACAATGAGCATCTTCCATTCGAATTAACAAATGCACAAAAACGTGTGATCAAAGAAATTCGCCTGGATATGGGAAGCGGCAAACAAATGAATCGTTTGCTGCAAGGTGATGTTGGTAGCGGAAAAACATTGGTTGCTTTAATGAATATGTTGATTGCGCTGGATAATGGTTTTCAGGCTTCTCTGATGGCACCAACTGAAATATTGGCAAATCAGCATTTTGAAACCATTTCCGAATTACTAGAACCGCTCGACATAAAAGTAGGATTACTTACCGGATCAAAAAAAACAAAAGAACGGAGACTATTACACGAACAATTGTTAAGCGGTGAACTTCAGATCCTGATTGGAACCCACGCGTTGTTTGAAGATATAGTTCAGTTTAAAAATTTAGGTTTGGTTGTAATTGATGAGCAGCATCGCTTTGGTGTTGCCCAACGAGCGAAGATGTGGGCGAAAAATACGCAGCCGCCTCATGTGTTAATCATGTCTGCAACACCTATTCCCCGAACGCTCGCAATGACACTTTATGGAGATCTTGATGTTAGTGTTATTGATGAATTGCCTCCAGGAAGAAAACCTATTTCTACAACGCACCGATTTGATAATCATCGCGACCGCGTGTTTGGATTTATGCGTGAGCAAATTGCTTTAGGTCGCCAAATTTATATTGTATACCCGCTGATCAAAGAATCTGAAAAAATGGATTTTAAAGATCTTCAGGATGGATATGAAAGTATCGTCCGCGCATTTCCTCAACCGAAATATCAGGTAAGCATTGTGCATGGACAATTAAAAGCTGATGCAAAAGAATATGAGATGCAACGTTTTGTAAAACATGAAACGCAGATCATGGTTGCCACCACCGTGATCGAAGTTGGAGTGAATGTTCCGAATGCGAGTGTGATGGTGATAGAAAGTGCCGAACGTTTCGGTTTGTCGCAGTTACACCAATTGCGTGGCAGAGTTGGTCGGGGAGCAGATCAGTCTTATTGTATTTTAATGACGAGTCATAAATTGGGTGCAGATGGTAAATTGCGAATGGAAACCATGTGCAGAACGAATGATGGTTTTGAAATTGCCGATGTGGATCTTAAGTTGCGTGGGCCGGGTGATATGGCAGGAACCGTGCAAAGTGGAGTGTTAGATCTGAATATTGCCGACTTGGCAAAGGATGCACAAATTTTGCATACCGCAAGAAATATGGTGATCGAATTATTGTCGGAAGATGCCGACTTGCAAAATCCGGAAAATGCTCCAATAGCTTATCATTTCTCGATGATGAATAGTAATCGCACGAATTGGAGTCGTATTTCTTAGTTGTTTAAAGGGTATTCGACCACCCAATGAAAGCCTCTATTAAGCAAAGGGTAATTGTTTATATCAACTTTTCTAAATTGTACACTTGTAGTATCTGATTCGTACAATGTTAAAATGTTTTCGGAAAAGTCGTAATGAATTAGCTTCTTATCCGATGCTTCCCTATTTGATTGAAAAGAAATAGTTTTTGAAGTTGTATCAATAGTCGTAGTGTAATATTGATATTCGTTTTCCCACTTAAGTAATGTTACCTTTTTATCAAAAATAATTTCCTTTATTCTTTTTTCATTTTTTATGTTGGATCCACTGTAGCTGTATATTCCATAAAGTAATGGCTTGGGAGAATCGTCTCCATTTTCTTTCATATTCATCCAGCTGAAATTCATAAATAATAACGTAAAAGAAACAATTATTACTGCTTTAATTATTTTATTATAGGACTGAATAAATTTTGGAACAAAAAATTCTTTTTGTTCTGTCAATTTTGTTTCTCTCTTCAAAATGAAGAATTGAAAAATAGAATTGAAATAAGGATAAAGCAATAATAATGCAAATCCAACCATGTGTAATGCAAAAAGTTTAACAGGAACATCGTAACTGAAATTGATGATGGCAACGTTGATCATTAT
>JBILYL010000401.1:0-3360 GCA_044377775.1 Bacteroidia bacterium | reverse complement strand
CTGAAGTTTTACTATATTATATAAAAATCATTATTTCGAAAGCTATTACTTTTGACAACATTTAAACAACTTAAAACAAACTTTATAATAAATAATATGTCGAAAAATAACTGTGAGTCTGCTAATGTTAATAGTATTACGGCGGTAGAAAATCCCAAACCATATGGCCTATTCGATGCGCCATCTGCTTCAGCTTTTTTCTCTCTTTTACTCGAATTAGAAAATGAAGAAGAAGACTTTGAATTAGGACCTGTACCAAAGTTTGCGAGACAAAGCAATAACCCCGCTCTATGGAGAAATGATGGCTTAGACTATGTGCCTCCACACGACAACGAACCATTAATAGGTGATGTTGATTTGTCTTCACAATTGATATGGCCTCCTATTCCAAAGCTAGAAAGACAGACCAATATGCCTGCCGGAATTCATCTTCCAGATATAGACATTGCTGTAGAGCTGTTTCCTGAAGAAGAAGCTGTTCTTGAATATCTAAAGCATCCACAGTCATCTGAATACTTGGAACTGAGTAACAAGCTGAACGACGCTGCCTCTTATGAAGCTTTTTGCTCTACATTAGTCGAAATGAAAGAACTGTATGACATCGAGACTGCTGTCATAAAAGAGGAAGAGATAGTAGTTCCATTTCTTGAGTATTGCGAGACTTGTTATAATTTTTCGTGTGATTGTATGGTTCCGTGCGAATGTGGAACTTTGTATCACATCGATGAGCCATACGGAATGTGCTTTAATTGTGAAACGGCTGAGCGGCGACAAGATTTAATTGACCAAGACCTTTATCCAGATGACATTCCAGATAGATATAGATATGATAGCGATTAGATTGTAGTATAGATTGTAGGATTGTATAGATATATATTATGTACCTTAATTTAATTATTTTCTTATCTGGTGGAATTCCAGTCGATTCCCTACGGGGAGTTGGGTTAAACGCCCAATCAAACAAATCATTTTTTTTGTTTTTAATTAACTAGCTATAAACCCTAATAACTAACTAAAACCCTAATAACTAACTAAAACATTAGCTAATTTCTTATCTATGATAATTTATATTATGATAATTAGAGAGAAATAATTATTATCATTTAATACTGTGTAATGATAATAATTGATAATTTTATATTAAGATAATTTGAGAAAATAATTATTATCATTTAATACTGTGTAATGATAATAATTGATACTGTATACTGTGTAATATACTGTATACTGTATACTGTGTAATATACTGTATACTACACCCTTTCAAGATACTGTATACTGTATAGTGTATACTATACACTTTCAAGTATACGGGACGAGAAATGAGTGACACGAAGAAATGAGTGACAAAATGCTTACCGTATTACGGGACGAGAAATGAGTGACAAAAAGAAATGAGTGACAAAAACGGGTACAGTAAAAAAAGGGATTACCCCCCGGGGGGTTTTACGTTGTTTTTAGACAACCCTTATTTTCATAATTAATTATATTTATATATCTATCTATCTATCTATCTATCTATATCTATCTACTCTTCATATTCATCTTCCTCCTCCTCTGAACCAGCTTCGTCGAAATCGATTTTACTTGTTTTTTCATTCCATTGTCCGATAACTTCTTCATCCAGATTGTAAATGATTCCCGTATTTTTTGATTTCAGATACTTTACTCCTTCGAACTCAAAACGTTTTACAACATCTTGTTCTTCTTTGTCTTCAACTTTTTCTGCTTTTTTTGTTGGTTTTTTGGCTTTTTCTGTTTCAGAATCTGACGAATCTTTCTTTGCCTTTGCTGATGCCTTTACTACTGGCTTTTTTTCTTCCTTTTTCTGGATTAGCGCTAGTTTAGCTGCTTCTTTTTCGGCTTTTTCGGATTCTTTTTTCTGGATTAGTGCTACTTTAGCTGCTTCTTTTTCGACCAGTTCAGCTGCTTTTTTCTGGATTAGCGCTACTTTAGCTGCTTCTTTTTCGACCAGTTCAGCTGCTTTTTTCTGGATTAGCGCTACTTTAGCTGCTTCTTTTTCCGCTAGTTCGGATTCTTTTTTCTGGATTAGCGCTACTTTAGCTGCTTCTTTTTCCGCTAGTTTAGCTGCTTCTTTTTCAGCCTTTTCAGCTAGTTTAGCTGCTTCTTTTTCAGCTTTTTTTTCATTATTTTCAGAAACAACGCTTACTTTATCTAAGACTGAATCTATGATGCTTTCAGCCATTGACGATTTCTCATCGCAAGATAAGTCTGAAATCTCATCTTCAGAATCTTCATTTGCCTTCGCAACTAGTGCTGCGAACAAATCCGTAGAATCATCCGCTAATTCGATTTTTCTTCTTGGCTTTTTGGGGCGGCCTTTCTCCTTTTTCTCGACGATTTCTTCCTGAACAAAATGGATATCATTTAATTCAATATTTAATTTACCTGCTTCCTCCTCCACTTCCTCGCGGCTAATCTTCAATTTATTCATTATTTTCGCGAATGGAGTTGGCGCTTTTCCTTTTGGATCACGGAATTCCATAATACCCACCTCTAAACGCTGCTGGATTGTTCCGTAAGTTGGCGAAGGACCACACTTCTTACAAAAATCGCAATCACTCACAACCGTTTCACACTGAGTGTATAGACCCTGGTTTTGACGAAGCGCAGAGCAACAGCCTTCCTTTAAAGAACCATTGAACGGCAGAGGAAATTTACTCTTTACTACCACTGCCTTCTCCTTTACCACCTTCTCCTTCACTACCTTCTCCTTTTTTGACGCACTCATATTCACACGCATATCACATACGTTCAGATTCCGCATCATTTCCGAACCATCGAAATTATGGACAGCACCACAATGCATTACCACTTCGCACACTATTGAACCTATCAGTTTCGATAGACCCACGCTTATTAACGAATTCACATCTATTACGCTTGACATATTTGATGACATATTTTCAAAACTTTTAGTTGCTTGCTTTACTATTAATACCATCTTATTTACAATTTTTATTCATTTCAATTTTTTTTTTACAATACTTATTTCTCAACAGACTACATTTTTATTTTTTCCACCTTTTAAAAGGTGGAGCCAAACTGAAAAATCTTTTCAAGATACTATTTCATATTTCAAAATTATAATGAGGTAAGTACCAACTGAAAACTCTTTAAGATACTAAAAATTTAATATGTAATATTTTTTATATTTTACATATTTTATATATTTAAAATTATCATTTAAATATATTATCAATATTTACTTAAATGAATATTGATAATGAAAATATAACAATCTCAACAAAAAGAAGATTTAGAAGAATTAAAATAAAGGAGAAAAATAAACTAAATGAAATCAAAATAAAAATTGAAGCTGATGCTGAAAAAAAAGTT